>JBOHIT010000624.1:0-19276 GCA_050726155.1 Bradyrhizobium sp. | reverse complement strand
ATCAGCGACCCTTCGACGGAGAAAGACCCGAAAATTACATTCGTACTTGAGGCTGAGACCGGCGAGACGTTCGAGGTATGCTTCTCCCTTCGCGGGATGTTGAGCACCATTTGCATGGCCCACAACTGGCCTGTTTTGAAAGAGGAACTTGCGCAATTGGAGCCGCCGACCTTTTTGTCGCGCACTCCCAGTCGAGACGCTTGACCAAGGCGGAGGTGATCATGCCGAATTGGCTAGAAATAACCATCGCCCTATTCGCGATCTTGGCTTTCCTGTATTTCGCATTCATCTACCGTCGAGCGCCACGGAGCAGCGAACAGAGGACAGAAGATTTCTCCCAGAATGATCACTCGACCCATCATGTAGATGGCGGATAAGGCCGCAAGACTGTGGCGCGCGACTTCCGGTTTGGGTCAGTAGCGGACTTGGATGGCATGTCCGCTTGTGGCGCCAATCGGCCGGTCATGGACATGTCCGCTCCTGACGGCAGAACGGGCATGCCACGCCGGTGGGCTCGGGTCTCGGTTAGACCCGAAGCGGAAACCGAGCGTCCAACCATCGCTGATGAACCATTTGTTCTGCGACCCGACTAAAGGACAAATCAACGTCCGGAGAATGGCGGTCGGTTGTTCCGGCTGCTCCGACCAACGTGCGGAGGCCACGTGCGATGCAGATGCGCTTCTCAACATGCCGGTTGTTGGCATGCATGGCCGTGGTGGTTCTCGCCGGATTGCCGAGAGTGGCCGCCGCAGACGAGTTGGATTCCTGCGTAAAGCTATCGGATGACCTCGCGGTCGCAGGGTGCTCGCGCGCCATCGACTCGCACCAATACACGGGTCGAAGCCTCGCGCGGGTGTATACGCGTCGCGGCGGGGCGTACCAGGCACAAGGCGACGTCAAGCGCGCAGTGGCTGACTACAACGAGTCGATGCGGATCGATCCGACGTATCCGGCTGCCTACAACAACCGCGGCAACGTTTGGTTTCACAGGGGCGACTTCAACCGGGCCATCGCGGACTATAACCAGGCGATCAAGCTCGATCAGAAATATGGGGTCGCCTACGCCAACCGCGGCAGCGCCTTGGGGGCCAAGGGTGAGCTCGACCGGGCCATCGCGGACTTCGACCAGGCGATCCAGATCGATCCGAAAGATGCTGAAGCGTACTACGGCCGCGGTAGCGCCTGGGGCGCCGGGGGCAAGTACGACCGGGCTATCGCGGACTATAACCAGGCGATCCAGCTCAATCCGAAATATGGGAGCGCCTACGTCAACCGCGGCAGCGCCTGGGGCAACAAAGGCGACTACGACCGTGCCATCGCGGACTTCGACCAGGCGATCCAGATCGATCCGAAAGATACCAAAGCCTATTACAACCGCGGAATGGCGTGGGAGAAGAAACGCAGTCTGCAAGCGGCATTGGCTGACTTCAAGATGCACGCTCAACTCGCACCGTCCGATCCGGACGGCCTGACGGCTGTGAAGCGCGTATCGAAAGTGTTGAACGCAAGATGACGGAGCGGAGCCGACATGGCTTGACGTCTGGAAGTGGCACTTTCGGACTTGCCTAATTTCTGAGCTGAGTCTGCTTTCCGGTGTAAAGCGGAAGTTGGACATCGAGACTCCGAAGGGCGGCTTCTGACGCAAAGCGGACATTTGGTCAGACACCGATGTCGGCTGAGTGCCCCAGCAGGCGACATCGTTGCGTCTACTCGATCACCTCGTCGGCGCGGGCGAGCAGCGTGGGCGGTATGGTGAGGTCGAGCGCCTTCGCGGTCTTTAGATTGATCACGAGCTCGAATTTCGTAGGCTGCTGCACGGGCAGATCACTGGGTTGCTCGCCTCTTAGGATGCGATCCACATATCCGCCCGAACGCCGCCAGAGATCAGTAACAGACGGCCCGTAAGTGAATAACGCTCCAGCGCTCGCGACGATCCTAAATTCAGCGCTCAGCGGCAGCTTGTGTTGTATGGCAAGGGCAGCGATATGTGCTCGGTTGGCTGTCTGAGTTGCATCACTTGACGCGAAAATGGCATCGGCATGAGCCTTCGCTGCCGCCAGCATGCCCGCCTCTATTTGAGCGACAGTGGTAATTTCGACTGACTGGACTTGGACACCTACTGCGCGGCCTGCGGCCTCGGTCTCCTTGAACTGTAAGGCGACGCTGGCGTTATTGGGATCCCACAGAAACGCGAGGCGAGTAAGGCCAGGAACCATTTCTCGACTCAATTCGAGGCGCTTCGTAACTACGTCCGTTGACTGCAAGCTGAACCCGGTGATGTTTCCGCCCGGCCGTGCCAAGCTGGAAACGAGCCCGGCACCGACTGGATCACCAACGGCGCCGATGACAAGGGGAATACTATTGGTTTGCATTTTCAGTGCTTGAACGGATGGCGTTCCGGCCCCGACAATGACGTCGACGTTAGAGGCCACGAGCTCCGAAGCGAGACGAGGTAAAATATCAATCCTCCCGTCTGCATACTTGATCTCGAAAGCGATGTTTCGCGGCTCCACCCAGCCAAGCTCGTAAAGGCTGCGTTGGAGCGCAGAAATCCGCGCACGGCCTTCTAAATCGTCCGCTGCCAAGTTCATGAGCACACCGACACGGCGTACTCGCTCGCTCCGCTGGGCGCGTGCTGTAAGCGGCCACGACGCCGCTGCGCTGCCTAAAGCCGCTATGAAATCGCGCCGCCTCATACCTGCCCCCGCGCCCAAGGTTTGGACATCCTAATGGCTCAGACGAGTTCGGAACACAGTTAGTTGCCAGTCCGGCGATGTCCGATTCGGGTCAGTAGCGGACTTGGATGGCATGGCCACTTCTGGCGCAAAGCGGTCGTTTGGCCGGACGCCGATGTCGGCCAAGTGCCGACAGGCGACGTCATTCAATAACCTCAGTTGCCTGTGCGAGCAGCGTGCTTGGCACCATGACGCCCAGCGCTTTCGCGGTCTTGAGATTTATGACGAGATCGAATTTGGTCGGCAGCAACACCGGCAAGTCGGCGGGCTTCTCGCCGTTGAGAATTCGGCCGACATAGATGCCGACCTGACGAAGCGCACTCGCGTAGTTGCACCCATAGCTGATTAGCGCCCCATCCACGGTGGCTTCCCGGATAGGGAACATCGCGGGCATCGCATGGCGCGCGAGCAGGGCGATGAGACTTTCCCGGTAGCTTCCGAACAAAGTGTCCGGGACAACATTGACCGCATCGATCTGCTTTTCGGCAAGACTTGCGATGGCCGATTCGAACTCGCTTTCGGTGCTGGCGCTGACAGACTCGATGGGTATTCCGATGGCTTCGGCAAAGGGTTGCCAACGGGCTTTACCGCCGAGGTGAGTTGGATTTTTGGGATTTACCAGCATGCCGATGGCTCTTGCCTTCGGCACCAGCTCATGGAGCATTTCCAATTGCTTTGACAGAATTTCGCTACCGAATGTAGTTACGCCGGTAATATTTCCGCCCGGCCGGCTCAGGCTGGCGACGAGGCCGGTTTGGACCGGATCGGTCCCCATCAAAAACACGATCGGAATTATCTTGGTTGCCGCTTGAGCCGCAAAGGGTGAGACGGTTGCGCCGCTCGCGACGATCACGGCCACTTGCCTGCCAACCAGCTCAGCCGCTAATGCCGGTAGTCGATCATATTGTGCTTCCGCCCTTCGGTATTCGATCGTAACGTTCTGTCCTTCGACGAAACCAGACGCCTTTAGCCCGGCGTGGAATTCGGCCGAAAGGCTCGTTGTGGAAGTCGCAGATCCGCTCTCAAGAACCCCAATTACGGGCATCGCTAGCTTCTGAGCATCAGCAGCCAGCGGCCAAGCCGCCGCCACTCCACCGACGAGCCTCATGAACTCGCGCCGCAGCATTGCCGGTCATGCCCCCGATGCTCTCGATCCAAACGTAAGCGATTACGCGATAAAGGTCCAAGCGGTCGAATCTCCGAGTTGGTTGACGGTGGCAGCAGGTCGATCACTTCCGGGCTAACCCAAACAACGGACATCGCCAGGCCGGCCCGGCTGGTCCGTTTCGTGCCAACAGGAGACTCATGCACCGCAGCAATTTGAATGCTATTCCTTGCGGGCATCTCACCCCTATTTTGCCAAGAGGGACGGCAATTTCAAGGAGGGTGCGGTGACTTCGTCCTCTACATTCGTTGCCTCAAGCGGCGATGGCCATGAAATGCAAATGGAAAGGTGGAGCCGCTGTTTTGGCGGAGTTGTTTCTGGATTTTTGCGGATTATGCGAGGGGGAACGCGTTACTCGATCACTTTGTCGGCTCGGAGGAGGAATGCTTCGGCAAGCACGATGCCAAGCGCTTTCGCGGCCTTGAGATTGATGTGCAGCTCGAAGTGCGTGGGTTGTTGCACCGGGAGCTCCGCCGGATTGGCGCCCTTCAGAATCTTGTCGACATAAACGGCCGATTGACGAACCATTTCGCCGACGTTCGGACCATAGGAGATGAGACCGCCTGCCTGCGCCCAGGCGCCCCAGCCGCCCGCGAGAGGCAGACGATTCTTGTCTGCGAATTCGGTGATGCGGGTCATGTTCGCTACGGTTTGCCGCGAGGACACCACGTAGAGACCTTCAACACCGGCCTGCAACACGGCCGCCAAGGCGCCTTCAAGATCGCCCGCCCGCCGCACCTCGGCGGGGTGTAGCTTCACTTGGAGAATTGTCGCGGCGCGTTCGACCTCGCGAACCTCATTGTCGACGTGGTCGGGATTAAACAGCACCGCCACCCGGGAGAGTTGCGGCACAGCCTCCTTGAGCAGCACCAGGCGCTTGGCGGCAAGTTCATCGAGCAGGAACGTTACCCCGGTGGCGTTGCCGCCGGGCCGCGCGAGGCTTTGCACCAGTCCACTCGTTACAGGATCGGTGCTGACCGCAAACGCGATGGAAATGGTCCGGGTCGCCTTGCTGATCGCCGGCGCCACGTCGCCGCCCAGCGCGAAGATCATGTCCGGATTGAGCCGCACGAGGTCTGCCGCCAGTTCCGGCATCCGCTCGGGCCTGCCCTCAGCGAAGCGATACTCGAGAGCGATATTCTGCCCGTCGACATAGCCGAGTTCGCTCATGCCGCGGACCAAAGCCTGGTTGTTGGGATCATTGCGGGGCGTGCTGAAAAGCGCGATGCCCAGCCGGGGCAGTTTCGCCGATCGCTGCGAACGCAGCGGCTGCGGCAAGAGCGATGCCGCCGCCCCGCCTAGAACTGTGACGAACTGCCGGCGCCTCATGGAGTCCTCGGAGGAAACGCCTCATCGAGGTCGGAAGCTAGCACGTTGCGGCGCACGAGCGAGTAGAAAGGAACCGAAACGAGCGTCGATCACTGCGACCCAATGTCCGCTTCGGGTCAACAGCCATCGTCGTTGCGGGAACGCCGAAAACTCAAAAGCGGGATTGGATTGTATGCCGCTTGGCACCAAAGTGGGGGGCGATTGACCCAAGTGTCGGACGAGGATTGCAATGAAGATTGTTGGGCGGCTTGAAAGCGTTTGGCGTTACCCGGTGAAGAGCATGCCGGGAGAATCCTTGCCCGAAGCCTATGTCGGCTTTGCCGGCGTGCTCGGCGACCGGCTCTACGCTGTCCGTCATGCGGGTGCGCCGAAAGCCTTCCCATTCCTCACCGCACGCAGCCGGAAGGAAATGCTGCGATTCCGCCCAAAATTTCGACGTCCCGGGCTGACGCTGGTACCTGATAATTTGACCGATGCGGAAACCCGCGGGACCGGCCTGACGCCGCTGCTTCCTTCCAGCGAAGATCTGGCGCTGGAGGTCGAAGCGCCGAACGGAACAACGCTGTCGGTGTCCGATCCGGCGCTGCCGGGTCTGATCGGAGGCGATCAGATCGACGCTTCCGAATTGACCATCATACGCTCTGAGCTTCCCATCACCGACTGCCGCCCGCTTTCGTTGCTGGCGATGCAGACGATCGAGGGCATTGGCCGCGCAGTTGGTGTGACGCTCGACAAGCGCCGCTTTCGCGAGAACCTCTATCTCGACCTCGATTCCAGCGAAAGCTTCGCCGAGGACGCCTTCGTCGGCCGGCGGCTGCGGATCGGCCCGAAACTGACGCTCCACATCCTGGAACGCGATATCCGCTGCCGCATGATCGGCATCGATCCGGAATCGCTCGACGAGAACACCGAGATCTTGCGCTATGTCGCCAGGAATCACGACAACACCGCCGGCGTCTATGCCGCGGTGCTGGTGGCGGGCCTGGTTCGCCCGGGTGACGAGATTGTGCTTGAGAATTAGGTACCGCGGTGGGATTTAACCCGCCGGGACCTTAGTCAGCCGGTCTGGTGTTGACCGCCAATTGAGCGTCGAAGGCACGCTTGTAGGCGGGACGCGCTTCGCCGCGGGCCACATAGGCGGCGAGGTTCGGATACTCGTTCAGCAAGCCAGACGCTTTCACCCTGAGCAGCACCGACACCATGATCAGGTCGCCCGCGCTGAACGGACCATCGAGCCAATCGGCATCGCCAAGGCGAACGGAAAGCTGGCCGAACCGGCTACGGACGCGATCCAGGACGAGCGGAATCCGTTGCGCGGCCCAGGGCTTGTCGCCCTCAAATATCCTGGCCGTGACGAGTTCAAGGATCGGCGGCTCCACCGTGTTGAGCGCGGCGAACATCCATGTGATCGCGCGCGCCCGGGCATTGGCATCGTCCGGCAGCAGGCCGGCATAGCGTTGCGCGATGTGGAACACGATCGCCCCGGTCTCGAACAGGCCGAGACCGCCTTCTTCGTAGGTCGGAATCTGCCCGAACGGATGCAGCGCCAGATGCGCGGACTCCTTCATCGTACTGAACGAAACCAGCCGCACCTCGTAAGGTTGGCCCACTTCCTCCAGCGCCCAGCGCACGCGCGTATCGCGCGCCAGTCCCTTGCCGCCATCGGGCGACCGTTCAAAGGCGGTAATCGTGATGGTCATCGTGAGATTTCTCCTTGGCCGACATTATCGGCTGCGGGGCGGGCTGGATGTCAAGGCAAACCCAGCCGATCTCTACGAGATGGCGGAATAACGGGAATCCGCTATGGCCCTCCGAGGCGTGGCGAAGAGTTTGCGTTTTTACTTGCGCTTCTTCAGCACCCACGCCCGCTGCTCGGGCGTCAAGTTATAGAACATCCGGCATACCGTCTTGGCGTCGTGTTCGTTCACGCTTAAAGGCCACGCACACTCCGGTGTAATAACCAGGCTCTCGTTCACTCCAACGGCTGGGCCGGATACGCGGAAACCGGACGCAGCGAACCCACCCAAAACCATCGTCCAGAATGCCGCCGCTACGATTGCCAGGAAGATCAATGATGCGATTATCGTCCACTTGATTGCGAAATACAGTCTCGGAAACCGTATTTCGTCAGAGGCGACGTTGACCGGCTTCGGTTGTGTCATGGGTTGGATTTTTCTGATTGAGAGAGCGAGAAGAAATTCACGACCGCATCATCCGGAATTCGCATTCCACCAGTCTGCCAGAAGCTCCTTGCGTCGTTTGCCAGTGGTGGGGGTCTGCACGAGCTCATCAATAAGAGACTGCTCAATGACTTCGATACCGCGGGAAACGCCGCCCGCGACCCACAAATGCATGAGCGGCGATTGGCACGATGAGCATCTACCGATCGTAAATTCTACGCCCTCCGCGTGTCCAATATCGGCCACGTCCGGATCCTGATGCCGGACGAAGGCTTGATCCGCACAACAAGCCCGCTTCAAGGGTTATCCTTTTCGTCGGCAACTGCGCTTCGCTGGCTAGAGATTGCGCCGACTGTCACGGGAATGAAGACGGCTGTCAGGCGAAGACTGCTGTCAGGAATCGCAATTGCCCGTAAACAGAAACACTCCGTTCGACGCGAGCTCGAACGATGATCGTACCAGCAAGTCCCACTACAGGGAATATCGCTCAGTCACTCGTAAGGCGGGTCAGCCCGCAGACGGATGGGGCCGAACGCGTAATCCGCCGTTCCGGTCACGGCTACGTAGGGCGGGTTCCCCTTAACCCGCCGCATGCGGAAAGATGGATTGCTTCGTCGCCAGCGCTCCTCGCAATGACGTTGCCTGAGCGGAGATCCGTCTCAATTCTCGCGCCACAAAAAGATCCGCCGGAGAAAATCTCCGGCGGATCGTTGTTGTTGCGCAACCCGAGGCGGTCTTACGCCTTCATGTTCGCCTTGACCGCTTCGGCTGTGATCGGCAACGCGCGGACGCGGGCGCCGCAGGCGTTGAAGATCGCATTGCCGATGGCGGGCGCAATCACCGTCACCGCCGGCTCGCCGACGCCGGTCGGTTTTTCGCCATTGGCGATGACGTTGACGGCGACTTCGGGCGTCTGGCTCATCCGCAACGGGGTGTAGGTATCGAAGTTGGTCTGCTCGATACCGCCATCCTTCAGCGTCGCCTTTTCGTACATGGCGAGCGAAAGGCCCCACAGCGCCGCGCCCTCGACCTGGGCGCGGATGTTGTCGGGATGCACCTGCATGCCGACATCGGTGGCGACCGTCAGCTTCTTGACCTTGACCTCGCCGGACGGCGCCACCGCGACATGGGCCACACACGCGGTCCAGCTTGCGGTCGCCCGTTCCTGCGACGACACGCAGGCCACGCCCATGCCCTCGCCCTTGGGGAGTTTGGTGCTGCCGTAGCCGGCCATGCCCATCGCCGCGAGCAACGTGTTGCGCAGGCGTTGCGCGCCACCGTCGTTCTTGCCCTTGCCGTCGAGCAACGCGATCCGGTATTGCGCGGGGTCCTTGCCGGCGGCATGCGCGAGTTCGTCGATCATGCTTTCGACCGCCCAGAAGGTCCAGCCCGGTGCAACCGACCGCAACTGTCCCGACGGGGTGGCGTTGTGCGCCATCTCGTTCTTGATGGCGCGGACATTGTGATTAGGCACGGAATAGAAGAAATCCGCCCCGTTCACGGTGAAGGCATCCAGCGGTCCCTTCTTGTCGACCGACGGCGACAGGAAATCGGGGATGCCCCAGCGCTGCGTCGGCCATGCACTGACCACGTCGTGATTGAGCGCGATCAGCTTGCCATCGGCATCGAGGCCCGCCTTGACCTTCTGGAACGTCAGTGGCCGCGAATAGTCCATCGTCATGTCGTTTTCGCGGGAGTAGATCACCTTGACCGGCTTGCCGACGGCTTTCGCCGCCTGCACCGCGGGCACCATCATGTCGGCGTCAAGACGCCGGCCGAAGCCACCGCCCAGCCACATCTGGTGCATCACGACGAATTTGGGATCGACCCCGGCCGCGCCCGCCGCGATCGCGCCGGAGCGCGTCGCAAACTGGTTGCCGGAATAGATGTGCCAGATATCGCCTTGCAGCTGCGCGGTGGCGTTCATCGGCTCGAGCGGCGCGTGGATGTTGATGCTGGTGGTGTATTCCGCCTCCAGCACTTTCGCCGCGGTCCCGAACGCCGCCGCGGTATCGCCGTCCTTGACGAAGAACTGCCCGGAATCGTCCAGCTTCTGCAGCCGCTTGGCCTCGTCGAGCAGCGACGCACTCGACAATTTGGCGTTCGGACCGCCGTCATAGCTGATCTTCAACGCATCGGCCGCCTTGCGGGCGTTGGCATAGGTATTGGCCACCGCCACCACCCAGCCGGTGGTGCTGCCGGTCTTGTCGTCGAGCGTGACCGCCTTGATGAAGCCCGGCACTTTCTTGGCCGCGCTGTCGTCGACCGACTTCACGGTCGCGCCGTAGCGCACCGGCGGCGTCACCACCTTGCCGTAGACCATGCCCGGCAGGTTGACATCGATGCCGTATTTGGCCGAGCCGTTGACCTTCGGCGGGATGTCGAGCTGCGGCACCGAGACACCGACCATGGTGTATTGATCCGGGGTCTTGAGCTTGATCGCCTTCAGCTCGTCCGGCGTGAAGGTTTTGGTGATCTTGCCGCTCTTGACGATGTCGGCAAAGCTCATCGACTTCTTCGACTTCGGGTGCGACACGGTGGAATCGCGCACCACCAGTTCGCCGGCGGGAACGCCCATGATCGTGGCCGCCGCCTGGGTCAGCGCGATGCGGCCCGCCGCACCGGCGCGGCTCATCGCGTCGAAGTTCATCATCGTCGACCAGCTGCCGCCGGTGATCTGCGCGCCCAAAACAGGATCGTTGAACTTCGGATCGTTGGAGGCCAGCTGAACCCGCATGTCCTTCCAGTTCGAGCCGAGCTCTTCGGAGACGATCTGCGCCATGGTCGAGGCGATGTGCTGGCCCATATCGGCCTTGCCGCAGGTGACCGTCACGAGGCCATCCGGCGCGATCGAATACCAGACGCTGGCGTCGAAATTGGCGGGTGCCGCCAGCGCCTGATCGGCGCCGAGCAGGCCCGGGACAGCCGAATAGCCGAGCGCGAGACCGGCGGTGGCGGTGCCGACCAGGAACGAGCGGCGGCTAAGGTCGGCGGGTTGGCCGGAAATCTTTTTCACGTGCGTATTCATGTGGGCCTCCGCTCGGTGCCGGCGTTGGACGCGGTGCGCATGTCGGCGGCGGCGCGCATGATGGCCTTCTGGATCCGGGAATAGGTCATGCAGCGGCACAGATTGCCGTCCATATGGGCAACGACTTCATCCTTGGTCGGGTTGGAATTCTTCGACAGCAACGAGGCCGCCTGCATGATCTGGCCGGACTGGCAGTAGCCGCATTGCGGAACCTGCTCGGCGATCCAAGCCTTCTGCAGCGGATGATCGCCCTTGGCGCTGAGGCCTTCGATGGTGGTGATCTTCTTGCCGGCGGCGTCGCTGACCGAGGTCTGGCAGGATCTGACGGCCTCGCCGTTGACATGAACCGTGCAGGCGCCACAGAGGCCGGCGCCGCAACCAAATTTTGTGCCGGTCATCTGCAATTGTTCGCGGATGACCCAGAGCAGCGGCGTATCGTTGGCCGCCTCGACGGACATATTCCGTCCGTTGATATTCAGATTAGGCATTTGCGCTTCCCCTTCCGGTGTTGGAAGCCGCTTACGGCGGCAACTCACTTTTGGGTATTGGCTGACACCCACCGGGTCGATGTCAGATGGCGCGCAGGATGATACCGATCGCAACCAGAGGCAATGCAATTTGGAATCGTTCGAAGAGAATAAAATTTTGAAATGACTGGTTGTGCGCTGCGGCAGATTTCGCCTTGCGAAATGCACTCCTGTGGGCACGCGCCCCCATTTACGCATTTCCCAACGGCGAAGGGATCGCGATAGGATACCGCCGGGATCGAATTGCAGATCGTCTTCGCCGGGAAATCGTCATGCCGAAAATCAACCGCGACGGGGTCAATATCCATTACGAGGTTCATGGCAGCGGCCCACCGCTGCTCCTGACCCACGGCTATTCCTCCACTTCTGACATGTGGCAGGGCCAGATCGCGGCGCTGTCGAAACGTCACAAACTCGTATTGTGGGACATGCGCGGCCACGGCCAGTCGGATTATCCCGACGATCCCGCAGCCTATAGCGAAGCATGTACGGTGGCCGACATTGCCGCGCTGCTCGACGAGGTCGGCGCCGAAAAGGCCATCGTCGGCGGATTGTCGCTCGGCGGCTACATGTCGCTGGCGTTCTACCGCAGCCATCCCGACCGGGTGCGGGCGCTGCTGATCATCGACACCGGTCCCGGCTTCAAGAAGGACGATGCGCGCGAGGCCTGGAACAAGCGCGCGCATGACACCGGCGACCGCTTCGATCGCGAGGGGCTGGAGGTGCTGAAATCCGCCAGCCGCGAGCGTTCCGGCGTCACCCATCGCGACGCCTCGGGACTGGCGCGCGCCGCGCGCGGCATGCTGACCCAGCGCGACGCCCGCGTGATTGAATCGCTGCCCGACATCAAGGTGCCGTCGCTGGTCGTGGTCGGCGCCGACGACACGCCGTTCCTCGCCGCTTCGGACTACATGGCGGCCAAGATTCCCGGCGCGAAGAAGGTGGTGGTTGCGGCCGCCGGCCACGCCGTCAACATCGATCAGCCGCAGGCCTTTATCGAAGCGGTGCTGCCATTCCTTGACGGCCTCGACGCCAAGGCTGCGGCATCATGAGGGCGTTTGCCGCCGCGGCCGTCCTGATGATGTTTTCGGCGCCGGTGCTGGCCCAGCATCTGCCGCCGATCGGCGGCCCCACCCCGCCAACCTTCACCGCCACGCTGTCGAACACGACGCCGCTGGTGTTCGGCATGGATGCTGTCGAGGCCGAACGCGCGCTCGGGACCCCGCTCAATTATGTCAGGGGACGTCCGGGCAATGAGGTCTTCCTCACCTTCCGCAATCTCGGCGGCAGCGGCTTGTTTCCGAGCAAGCACCGGCTCTATCTGCAATTCCGCAAAGGCCGGCTGGCCGGCTGGAAAGGCGACTGGGGCCACAACTGGATGTGGCAATAGAAGCCGCAGCTCTTCCGCAAAAATTTCGCGCAACCCCTTCAACAAAAAGGATGCCCCATGGGACAGGATATTTCACTTAACGCTTCGGACGGCTTCAAACTCGGCGGCTATCGCGCCGACCCCGCGGGCGCGCCAAAGGCAGCCATCGTGGTGATCCAGGAGATCTTTGGCGTCAATCACCACATCCGTTCGGTCTGCGACCGCCTGGCAGCCGCGGGCTATGTCGCCATCGCGCCGTCGATCTTCGACCGCATCACGCCGAACTTCCAATGCGGCTATTCGCCGGATGAAGTTGCGAACGCGCGCAAATTCGTCGCCAATCCGGATTGGGCGGCGATGCAGCTCGATACCCAAGCCGCGATCGATGCGGTCAAGAGCGTGGGGGCGGTCGGCATCATCGGCTTCTGCCTCGGCGGCAGCATCGCATTCGCTGCGGCGACCAAACTATCCGGCCTGTCGGCCGCGGTCGGCTATTACGGCGGCGCCGTGGTCCGCTTCGCCGACGACAAACCGAAGGTGCCGACGCAGCTGCATTTCGGTGAAAAGGACGCCGGCATTCCCTTGACCGATGTCGAGACCATCAAGGCCAAGCGGCCCGACGTCGAGGTGTTTGTCTATCCCGGCGCGCAGCACGGTTTTCACTGCGACGAGCGGGCAAGCTACGACAAGGCCAGCGCCGACATCGCCTGGCCGCGCAGCCTCGACTTCTTTGCCAAGCATTTGAAGTGATGTCGTAGTCGCCATTCCGGGGCGTGCGTCAGCACGAGCCCGGAATCTCGAGATAATTACTTCTAGATTCCGGGTCTGGTCCTTCGGGCCATCCCGGAATGGCGGGGCGAGAGGACGCCCGCTTCACTCGCCCTTGACGCCGACGGCTTTGACGACATCCGCCCAGCGCGCGTAGTCGCGGCGCAGGACGGCTTCGAACGTTTCGGCCGACCCGCCGACCGGCATCAGGCTGACCGCCTCGAGCCCGGCGACCCCCTCGGGCGAAGCGATGATGCGGGCCAGTTCCGCGGACAGCTTCGTCACGATGTCCTTGGGCGTAGCCGCGGGCACGAACACACCGACCCAGCCTTCGGCCTCGAAACCGGGGAAACCGAGCTCGGCCATTGTCGGCACGTTGGGCAATTGCGTCCGGCGCTTTTCGCCGCCGATCGCCAGCGCCCTGATCTTGCCCGCGGCGATCTGGGCGCCGGCCGTGGTGAGATCGAGGAAGCCTGTCGTCACCGTATTGTTGAGCAGATCGTTCAGCAGCGGGGCCGCGCCGCGATAGGGAATGTGGGTCATGTCGATGCCCGCATTCTTCTTCAAGAGTTCGCCGTACAGATGCGACGTCGTCGCGTTACCGAACGAGCCGTACGGCACCTTGCCGGGATTGGCCTTGGCATGATCGATCAGTTCCTTGACCGACTTGATCGGCTGCGCCTCGGGGACGGTCAGTACGATCGTCGACAGCCCGACCTGGGTCACCGGCGCGAGATCCTTGAAGACGTCGTAGGGCAGCTTCGCAACGAGGCTCGGCGCCTGGATGATCTGCGTGATCGCGACCAGCACGGTGTAGCCATCGGGCTGCGCCTTGGCGACGAAATCATTGCCGACCACGCCACCGCCGCCCGACTTGTTTTCGACGACGACGGTCTGCTTCCAGGCTTCCGACAATTTGTTGGCCAGCAGCCGGGCCGAGACGTCGGTGGCGCCGCCGGCAGGATAAGGCACCACGAAGGTTATTCGCCGGTCGGGGTAGGACTGCGCCGCCGCCCGATCCGCGGGCGCGCACACGGCCGTCATGGCAATGCCTGCCAGCATGGCAGCTGAAATAGCGGTGCGCGCGAGCTTGATTGGCAAACGGGTGGTCATCTCTTCTCCGGTAATTTCGATCGATCGATTTCAATGGGCTTTGACGGGGCTTATGCCGCGAATTGGATCGAAGCAAGTTCCGATCCGGCGCTCCTTGCGGAATGCGCTGATTCACCACAGCCCGCCATGGCAAAGCCGCCGCGCGTTTCCGCGCAGCCCAGTCGGCTTTGATTGATAAGAAGGAGGCGCGAGCGCGCTAGAACCAGCGCTCGCCGACCAGCACCGTATCGCCCGGGCTGATCGACGTGCCGGGTGGCACCACGTAGCGCGCCGTACCCGAGCCGTCGGTATGCGTGACCGTAACCCGGTCGCGTTGCGCCCGTGGCGAGAAGCCACCGGCAATCGCGACCGCGCTCTCGACAGTCATGTTGGGGACGTAAGGATATTGGCCGGGGGCTGCGACTTCGCCGAGGATGAAGAACGGCCGGTAGGCTTCGATCTCGACGGCGACGGAAGGCTCACGGATGAAGCCGGCGCGCAGCCTGGCGGCGATTTCGGCAGCAAGCCCTGCGGGCGTGCGGCCGCGCGCCGGCACCGAGCCGATCAGCGGCATCGTGATCGAGCCGCCGGCATCGATCGCGTAGGTATTGGTGAGGCCTTCCTGGCCGTAGACCACGACGCGCAGCTTGTCGCCGGCATCGAGATGATAGGACGAGTCGTATCGGACCGGCTCGGCATAGGCGACGGGTGCTGCGACAACGACGGGCGCGGGCGCGTAAACCGGACCTCGCGTTCTGGCCATCGATGCGCGCAACGCGCTGATGGCGCCGCCGCCACCATTGTCGACGACTGCAGCCGGCGCCGGCCCCGCACCATAGGTGATGGCGTCGAGACCACCTTGCGGCGCGGCAACCACGGGCGCGGACGCGTAAACCGGGCCTCGCGTTCTGGCCATCGACGCGCGCAGCGCGCTGATGGCGCCGCCGCCGCTATTGTCGACGACAGTGACCGGCGCCGGCGCCGCACCATAGGTCATGGCGTCGAGACCGCCTTGCGGCGCGACCGCGACGGGTCCGGCCGTGCGCATGCACCCCGACAGAGCGAGCGCGGCCATGATCGCAGTGGTCGAAAATCGAAACGCGCGCGCAACCCGCACCGGAGCCATCCCTCAAAGCGAGACAGCTCTAGTCTTGCACCGGTTATGGTTAACAAAACGTTTTTTTGGGCGGTGCAGACGGGCGGAAGTAACGCCTCGCGCCTGGAAAACCCGCTGTTATGCGCTCACGCCGACGCCGATCGGGCATGCCACGCCGGTGCCGCCCAAGCCGCAATAGCCGGCCGGATTCTTGGCGAGGTATTGCTGGTGATAATCCTCGGCAAAATAGAACTCGCCTGATGGAGCGATCTCGGTGGTGATGGCGCCGAGCCCCTTGGCCTTCAGCGCTTTCTGGTAAGTCGCCTTCGATACATCGGCAGCCTGGCGCTGCGCGTCGCCGAACGTATAGATGGCGGAACGATACTGGGTGCCGACATCGTTGCCCTGCCGCATGCCCTGCGTCGGGTTGTGATTTTCCCAGAACCGCTTCAGCAGCGCTTCGTAGGAGATCTGCTTCGGATCGAACACGACCAGCACCACCTCGGTGTGGCCGGTGCGGCCCGAGCACACCTCTTCATAGGTCGGATTGGGTGTGTGGCCGCCGGCGTAGCCGACCGCGGTCGCGAAGATGCCTTCACCAAGTTCCCAGAACTTGCGCTCGGCGCCCCAGAAACAGCCAAGCGCGAACACCGCCTGCTCGAGGCCGACGGGATAGGGCGGCTGCAGCTTGCGGCCGTTGACGAAATGGATGGTGGCGGTCGGGATCGGCGTGGCACTGCCCGGCAGCGCTTCGGCGGCACTCGGCAACGCAGTGGTCTTGCGCATGAACAACATGGATTTTCCTCCAGGCGGGACGTCGGCCAACGCGCACCAGCGGCGTACGGCCGGTCGGCTTCTATATAGCTATTTACACCGACTGCCGAAGCCCTGTTACGCCGGCCTGGTTTGACCGGGCCCTTGTCAGTCCCGCGAATACCCGATCAGCGGCTTGCTCGGCCGGAACACGATCATCAAGAGAATGCCAAGCACACCCAGCACCGCGAAAACCGGCTGATCCAAAAGCACCCTGATGACACTGTTCCAGAGCCAGGGCGCAGCACCCTCGACCATGTTACGGAACGCCAGCTGGCTGGACTGGTGGATGTCGTTCCAGAACTGCCCGAACCGGGTGAAGCGCAGGGTCTGGTCGGCCACGAAGCGCGCGCCGTCATAGACCATGAAGATAAATCCGCCGGCCAGGAGCAGCAGGCCAATCAGCCGGAAGAAACCGCGGATCATACGTCACCTTATGTCTGTCGGGCCCGAAAGGCCGTCAGCCCAATAGCGGGCGTATCCAATAAATTCAACCTCATCAGCACCTTATGTGCGAATTCCGGCCGGATTAGGTACTTTTTGGAGGGTCCGGAAAGCGTTGACGGTGCAGAACTCGCCCTCTATAAGACCCCCAATGGCGGCGGGCGCAATCCCGCCGCCGCTGTTCTTTGAGCAGCGCCGCGTAGGAGTATTTTTGGCTCCCTCGCATGGCACCCTCAAGAACATCCTGAAACACAGCAATGTCGATCACGCAATTTGAACGGCCGGCGCGCTCGAGCCCGACCACCCGAGCGATGACAGCCGAAGGATAGTTGAGAACATGGCCAATACCACTTCCGCCAAGAAGGCGACCCGCAAGATTGCCCGCCGCACCATCGTCAACAAGTCGCGTCGTACCCAAATGCGCGGTGCGGTTCGCACCGTCGAGGAAGCCATCAAGAGCGGCGACCGCGATGCAGCGTTGAAGGCGATGAAGCATGCGGAACCCGAACTGATGCAAGCCGCCCAGCGCAATATCATTCACAAGAACAACGCGAGCCGGAAGGTGTCACGCCTGACGCACCAGATCGCCAAGCTCGCGAAATGAGCTGACGGAAAAAATATTCGTCAAGAAAGCCCGGTCGCAAGCCGGGCTTTTCTTTTTTCCGGTTCAATTGTCCCGTTGCTGCACAGCCGGACGCGTGTCATATTTCTTCGCGCCCCGTAATTTTACGCGGTGCACCTTGTTGCACCGGCAGTGCTGTGCGCAAACGCAAATGCGCAGACCCTGGCGTTGCGCAAGTCGGATAAAGCCCGCGCCTTTTGTCATAAAAGTCAGCGCGGGAGTTACCCTGAAAAACAATCGCGAAAAACTTCGCTTCGCTAATCACTTAGAAACATAGCGAGCGCGAGCGGTTCGAAAACCGGCCCGCTAACGAACTTAGATAAAAATTTTATGAAAATTTTTTGAGACCGTGACGCAAATTGTCACGCGCGCGATTCTGCGCGCTGATTCATAAGCTTGCTTTCCGGCCTTGCGATTGCAACGCTGCAACACCGACGAAGACTCGCTCATGCACGTCGATTCACGGATTGTCAGAATTTTCGCTTGGTGTACATCTAGTGGCGTTCGCGACGCCCACGGCTCTCCAGATCAGCGCGGTTTGAGACCCAAGGGCGGACGTGCAAATCGGCGGCGGTGTGCGCGTTAGCGACGCTTTCCAAGCGATGCTAAGTTGATAACTCATAGTAATATGGGAACGGTTGTTCTGTGTCTAAATTTCTCAGCCGGGGCGTGCGTGTTCCGCGTGCCGAAGACTAGAGAGATAAGGCAGCTTTCGGCAACCGCGGCGGCTGGGAACGTGTAGCTCGTGAACGTGTTGATGACGGCAGACTGAGGTTACGTGGCGGCAGCGCCGGGCACTCGATGTCCGGTAATGGCAGACTGACTTGAAAAACACTTGCGACATGACAACTCGCCGCGTTCTCGCGGCGAGAGGGGGAGGTAGTATGCTTTACGGAATCATCGCGGCATTCGCATCACGCATTTCACACGAGCCCGTATCGGTTACGCCAAGTATCATTGCCCCCTGCCCCTCTGCGCGAGCTCCGGAAAGACCGTCGAGTACGCGCTGACCTCGCGGGAGTCCTTCACCTCCAACTGATGATCTGACGACGGCGGTTTCGCCGAGCGGTCGATCTATGTCCGGAGTTGAACGCCCGCTTGAGGTCACGCCTTGCAGCACCCCTGTTGGCAGGAACCCTGCAAGGCGATTTCGAAAACGAAACATTACTCTTTCAGAAAAGTTATCAGGCAATGACGAACACGGAACAGGATCGCTGGTCGCGCGTGAAGGGTCGGTTGCGGACGACGGTGGGCGAGGACGTCTATACGAGCTGGTTTGCGCGCATGGATCTGGAAGGCGTGCAGGACGAAAGTGTGCACCTGTCGGTTCCGACCCGGTTCCTCAAGAGCTGGATCCAGGCGCACTACGCCGATCGCGTGCTCACCTGCTGGCAGGCCGAGATGCCGGAAGTGCACCGGATCGACCTCACCGTGCGCACGGCCATGCGTTGCGCCGCTCCGGCAAAGGAAGCCCCGGCTCCCGCCGATCAGCGCCGCACCGAGCGCGCCGACGGCCGGCCGGCGCAAGAACTGCGCGCCACCGCGACGGCGCCGGTGTCCGCCAGCCATGATGCGCTCGGCGGTTCGCCGCTCGACCCGCGCCTGACTTTTGCAAGTTTCGTGATCGGCCGCTCCAACACGCTGGCGCATGCGGCGGCACGTCAGGTCGCCGAAGGACGCCGCGGCGATGCCGTGATGTTCAACCCTCTCTATATTCACGCCGGTGTCGGCCTCGGCAAAACCCATCTGCTGCAGGCCGTCACCTGGGCCGGCAATTCCGGCAACGAGCGCAAGGTGCTCTACCTCACCGCCGAGAAGTTCATGTACGGCTTCGTCGCGGCGCTGAAGACGCAGACGGCGTTGGCATTCAAGGAAGCGCTGCGCGGCATCGACGTTCTCGTGATCGACGATCTGCAGTTCCTGCAGGGAAAATCGACCCAGGCCGAGTTCTGCCATACGCTGAACGCGCTGATCGATGCCGGCCGCCAGGTCGTGATCGCAGCCGACCGGCCGCCGTCCGATCTCGAAAGCCTCGATGATCGCGTGCGCTCGCGGCTGGCCGGCGGCCTCGTCGTCGAGATGGGTTCGCTCGGCGAAGAGCTGCGGCT
>JBOHIT010000623.1:0-6516 GCA_050726155.1 Bradyrhizobium sp. | reverse complement strand
TAGGTCGCGATGATGTCGTCGGGGTCGACGGTGTTCTTCTTCGACTTCGACATTTTCTCGATCGCGCCGATGGTGACGTCTTCGCCCGTCGTCAGCAGGATGGCGCGCTTGCCATTGCCGCCGGCTTCGATCCGCACTTCCGCGGGTGTGACGTAGGAGCCGTCGGCCTTCTGGTAGGTCTCGTGCACCACCATGCCCTGCGTGAACATGCCGGCGAACGGCTCGTCCATGCTGATATGGCCGGTCGCCTTCATCGCGCGGGTGAAGAAGCGGCTGTACAGCAGATGCAGGATCGCGTGCTCGACGCCGCCGATATACTGGTCGACCGGCATCATCCGGTTGGCGACATCGGGCGTCGTCGGCGCCTTCTCGTTCCAGGGGTCGGTGAAGCGGGCAAAATACCAGGACGAGTCGACAAACGTGTCCATGGTGTCGGTTTCGCGCTGGGCCTTAGCCCCGCATTTCGGGCAGGCGACGTGCTTCCAGGTCGGATGATGGTCGAGCGCGTTGCCGGGCTTGTCGAACGAGACGTCCTCCGGCAGCACCACCGGCAAGTCGCCGTCCGGCACCGGCACCACATCGCATTTCGGGCAATGGATCACCGGGATCGGGCAGCCCCAATAGCGCTGGCGCGAAATGCCCCAGTCGCGCAGGCGGAAATTCACCTGGCGCTCGGCCACCGCCATGTTGCCGCGCACCTCGGCTTCCAGCCGTTTCGCGACCTCTTCCTTGGCCTGATCGATCGTCATGCCGTCGAGGAAGCGTGAATTGATCATGCGCCCTTCGCCGTCATAGGCGGTGTCGGTAATGACAAAGCTATTCGGATCCTGGCCCTCGGGGCACACGACCGGAATGTTGCCGAGCGCGTATTTGTTCACAAAGTCGAGGTCGCGCTGGTCATGCGCCGGGCAGCCGAAGATCGCGCCGGTGCCGTATTCCATCAGCACGAAGTTGGCGACATAGACCGGCAGCTTCCAGTTCGGGTCGAACGGATGCAGCGCGCGGATGCCGGTGTCGAAACCCTGCTTTTCGGCGGTGTCGATGATTTCCTGCGCGGTGCCGATGCGTTTGACCTCGGCGATGAACTCCGCGAGTTTCGGGTCCTGCGCCGCCGCGGCTGTCGCCAGCGGATGATCGGCCGCGATCGCCATGAACTTGGCGCCGAACAGCGTGTCGGGCCGCGTTGTGAAAATCTTCAGCTCGGCTTCGCCGGCCGGCGTCGTGGTCTTATCCAGCGCGAAGCGCACCAGCAGGCCTTCGGAGCGGCCGATCCAGTTGCGCTGCATCAGCCGAACCTTGTCGGGCCAGCGGTCCAGCGTGTCGAGCGCGTCCAGCAGTTCCTGCGAGTACTTCGTGATCTTGAAGACCCACTGGTTCATCTCGCGCTGCTCGACGACAGCGCCAGAGCGCCAGCCGCGGCCGTCGATCACCTGCTCGTTGGCGAGCACGGTCATGTCGACCGGATCCCAGTTGATCTTGCGCTTTTCCCGTTCGGCCAAACCGGCGCCCAGGAAATCCAGAAACATCTTCTGCTGATGCTTGTAGTAGGACGGGTCGCAGGTCGCGAATTCGCGTGACCAGTCGAGCGACAGCCCGATCGACTGGAGTTGTTTCTTCATCGCGGCGATGTTGTCGTAGGTCCAGGCCTTCGGCGCCACCTTGCGCTCGATCGCGGCGTTCTCGGCCGGCAGCCCGAACGCATCCCAGCCCATCGGATGCAGCACGTTGAAGCCCCTGGCGCGCATGAAGCGCGCCAGCACGTCGCCCAACGTGTAGTTGCGGACATGCCCGATATGGATGCGCCCGGACGGGTAGGGGAACATCTCGAGGACGTAATATTTCGGCCGGGAATCGTCGTTCTTGGAGGCGAAGATCGCCTTCTGGTCCCACTGGCGTTGCCAGCGCGGCTCGGAGTCACGGGCGTTGTAGCGTTCGGAGGTCATGGAATCGCTGAGCTTTTTTCGGATTCAGGGCGGTCTAAAAGACGGCGGACTAGGCCATAGAATCGACTGCGGGGTCAACGGGTTGGAGGCTACGGACCGAGCCTCGCGGCGGCGGTGCATAAGCAAGCCCTTCGGTCCGGTTGAGGGGCATTTAACGAATTCATGGGAACCTGCCTATCAAAAGACCATCGATTCACCCGGGCTGGAAACACAAATACCGTGACCGCGGCCTTCGACGAGCTGGATTTCGAATACGCCACGTCCATCGCCGAAAAGGCGATGCGCTCGATGGCCGAACAGCGCGTGCCGCCGACGCCGAACAATTTCCACGTCTGGTTCAACTATACGCTCGGCACGCCACCGGTGCTGAAGCGCGCGATCGACATCCTGATCGGCAACAAGCGCAAATTCGACGCCAACACCAACCGCGAAATCTATGACAGCTATGTCGGGACCAAAGCCTCCGACGAGGCCGTCGCCTACGAAGTTTCTCAGCAGCTGCACTCGGTGATGGCGTCAGCCAAGCAGTTTCTCACCACGGCGATCGCCGACAACCGCACCCAGATGGCCGCCATCAACGATGTCACCGAGCGGACCGAGGCCGGCGTCGATCCCAAGCTGCTGATCGAGAGCCTGATGGGCGAGCTCGCCAAGGCGACGACGCGCGCCACCAAGCTCGAAGTCAGCTTTGTCGAGAAATCGCGCGAACTGGCGACGATCCGGGATTCCCTGGTCCGGTCCGAAGAACGGGCCAAGACCGATACGCTGACCGGGCTGTCGAACCGCCGCGCGCTGGAGGAGTTTTTCCGCAAGGCTCAGCTTGCCGCCATGGAACAGGACGATCCCCTCAGTGCTCTGCTGCTGGATATCGATCACTTCAAACGCTTCAACGACGAGTTCGGCCACGGCGTCGGCGACCAGGTGCTGCGCCTGATGGCGAAGGTGCTGCGCGATAGCGTGCGGGACATCGATCTGCCGGCGCGCTATGGCGGCGAGGAACTCATCGTCATTCTCCCCAACGCGGGCCTGGCAACGGCGGCCACGATTGCGGAGCGCATCCGCCGCCTGGTTGCGGAATGCCATATGTCCCGCCGCTCAACCGGCGAAGCGCTGCCCGGCATCACCATTTCGATCGGGGTGGCGCAATTCCAGGGCGGCGAATCCATGGCCGACCTGATCGATCGCTGCGACCGCGCGCTGTATCTGGCCAAGAAGACCGGCCGCAACCGGGTCGTTACCGAGGCCGAGCTTAAGGCTGAGCAGCAGGCAAGCTAGCAGCCTGATTCATCCGGGACGGCGTCGTCTTTGCAGACAAACGTCACTTTGGGGTCCCTAGGGGCGTTGCTCGATTTCTCCGGCGCTTCAGCGTGCAAAGGTCACGGAATCGTTGGGCTTTATGTCGATCCGGGATGTTCTGGAATACGGCGGATCGGGCCAAAGCGGTAGGGGGTCGACGGCTTGGGGCGGCGGTGGCGGGATTCCGCGCGAACCGGCGAATCGCACGTCTGTTCGCAATCGCGGGAGCTAAATTTGCCGTTCAGCCGGCGTTAAGCCGGCAGGAGGTATCCAAGGTTGTAATTTTTGCTTGAACCTTCCGATCTGCTAAAGTCACTCACCGACAAAGGAGGCGATCATGCGTAAGGCCGTTTTAGCTATCGCCATTGTGCTTGCCGTCGCCGGTGCTGCCGTTTTTGCCGGCTCGCTGGTCAATTCCGAACCTGCCGTCGCCGGCTGCAGCTCAAGGTGCTGATTTAGCTGGACTTCAATTCGGGTTTGTTGCCGGACAGACCTGATTGGGCTTCGGGGTCGGATAAGCTGCGTCTATCGCTTCATAGGCCATATTCAGAATCTTGCGCGGTATATATTGTTTCAGGTTTTGCAGTTCTGTACTGGGCAGATATTGCTTTTCGCTGATCGCGGTCTCGAATTTGGATTGGGCCGCGTTTGGGTCTTTGCTTCCGTATAGGGCGATGGCGTAGCGAAACAGCATTCCCGGGTCTGCTTCGGTTCGGGCGATATCCTTCTCATAGAGAGCCCTCGCCTCGGACATCTTGTCGGCCTGCATCAGGATATAGGCCTGCGTATCGCGGAAATTCGCGAGCCAGTAATCGTAGTTGTAGTCCTTGTCCCGGCTGCCGTTCTTTTTTAAATCCTCGATGATGCAGATGGCCTGGCGAGCAGCGTCAAGCGCATCCTTGGGATGCGAATTGGAATCGCAGGGCGCGGGGGTCGGCGTCACATCCTCTTTATCGATTCCCCAGGTCGTCAGCGTCCAGGCCATATCGTTGAGCGCCACGGCGCGGTCAAACGTGCCCGGCCTTGTTTCCGTGATCGGAATTTCGATGTCGGCATGGAAGCGTTCGGACTCCCGCAATGCCTGCCTTAGTGCCCTCGCATCCGCCGGATTTGTTGCCGGATAGACGGATGGACTTCGCGGATCTAATTGGTCTTCGTTTTGTGGCCGAAGAAGCTTCTTGAAGTCGTGCGAATTCCATCCCACGGCAACCCACCATGCCGTCTTCCTGAGCCAGCCATAGGTACGATCATCTATAGTTGCCCCCCAGAATGACGCTTTCCGTAGGTCCGCGTTGCTGAAATTTACGTCACAAAGCAACGCTCGATCGAACACCGCGCGATAGAGGTCTGCCCCGGCGAACGAAGTGGTGATGATTTCTGCTTCCCTGAACTCGGTCAACCTGAGTCCGGCGCCGCTGAATTCATTCCACTTGACCTTCGTCCAGTCCGGCGGCGTGCCGCGAAACCAGCTTCTGATGT
The DNA here is from genome assembly GCA_050726155.1 of Bradyrhizobium sp. Taxonomy (GTDB): domain Bacteria; phylum Pseudomonadota; class Alphaproteobacteria; order Rhizobiales; family Xanthobacteraceae; genus Bradyrhizobium. The sequence goes on along the minus strand of JBOHIT010000623.1, from coordinate 1,798 downwards.
CGTTCCATTTGAAGCCACTGCCATCGGCCTTTCTAGCCTCGGATTCAGCCTCGATGTAGATCTGGCTTTGGCTGAAGGAGGCGGAGGGCAATCTTGCCTTCTGCAAACTGACCCGGCTGAATTTCACGCCCGAGAAATTCGGCGCGTACAATCTCAGGTCTGGAAACGAAATGTTCGCCAGTTTGGGCGTTCCGGAAAGATCGTAAGGCGACGTCCACGGCTGGGCGGCATCGAGCCACCACAGTTTGTTCATCTGCGTTTCGCTCAGCGTGGTTTCTTTGATCTGGCGGATCCAGGATCTGCTGGTTTGTGGCAACGTATAAAATTGCCAATATAGAAAAGTCCCAACGCCTCCCACTGCCGCTGTCACGGCGATTGCAACGTTACGCCTTCTTCTTCTTTGTGTGGCTTCAGCGGCCTTGCGGGCTTCTTCTGCTGCTTCCTCGGCTCTCTTGCGCGCAGCTACGGCACCTTCGCTTGCTTCGACGAATTCCAGAAGATCGGGGTCTTGTTGCGCGAAATGGTGCGCCTGCTCAAGCGCCTCGCCGGTCAGCAGATAACCCGGCTGCTTCTGTGAGTTGCGCCATTGCCGTGCCGTTCCGGAAAGGCGGATCAGTACGCGCTGGTCTTCCTTTCTCTGCGTGGTCTCGTCACCTTTGCCTGCGGTCTGCTCGATATCGGACAGTGTGGATATCGCGGCGGGCGCCAACGTTAAAGGTATGAAATCCTCCTTGGCCGCATCGGGAAGCCCTGCGAGCTCTGCGCACCAGTAGTCCAGAATGCCTTGCGCGGCTTTTCGTACGCTCGGATCGACCAGGACGGTGCCGGTTCTCTGCGCCATCGCCAGGAACTGGCGGAGCTTGACTGCCGCGCCGGACTCAAGGCCGGGAAATGCCGTCCGCAAATCCAGATGCGCCGTACGAAGCTCGTTGAAACCCGGGTAGCGCTCGGTTGCGGGTGACGATTGCGACACTGCGGTGGTGGCGGCTTCTGGCTCTGTCGTCACGGGCCGTGCTCCTCAACAGCGCTCGGGGGCACCAGTTCTTTCAGGATCGCTTCGAGCGGCATATCGATCTTGCGAAGCGCACCGCAGTCCCGCTTCAGGGTATTGTCGATCGCCAGAAATCGGAACCTGAACAGATTCCGATAGGTCCCGAACTGGGCTCTGATCTGGTCGTCCAGCTCTTTCTTCTGCAACATCTGGTCGTCGATCTGATCGGAAAATTGACGCGCCTTTCCAGCCCAGGGGTCATCGGGATCTAGCTCTGCAAGCCACTGGACGCGAGATTTAACGGCAAACCATGGCTCGCTGATGTCAGCGACCTCTTGTCCCGGTATGTTGAAGAAGTCCTCGACCAGCGAGAAATCGTTCTCGGTCTCCTGCCACAAATTATGTTTGAGCGCGCGGGCGAGGACAGTGGGCTGGAGCTCACGAATGGCGCGGACCAGCTTCCCGAATGCGGCTTCACCCTCGATTGTCTCCGGCAGATCGTAGGTCAATCCCTCGAACGACAGATCGGTCGCTGCCTTGTACACCTTCGCATTCAGGCGCGAGAGGTTCATCTTGATCAACTGCCGAATATCGTCGACGGCGCGCAAGCAGGTGGCGGTGTCGGCAACGGCAACGGCCGAATTGAGCGACGTCGTTATCGCCTCCAGCCGCGAGATCCAGGCAAGCTCAACCCTGGTGTCCTCGGAATTCTTGCCGAGCGATGTTTCGACGAGTGGCGAGTCGCGCAAGGTCTTGCCGCACTGCTCGGCGATGCCTCTGAAATCCGGATTGGCGGCCGATACGGAC
>JBOHIT010000622.1:0-6750 GCA_050726155.1 Bradyrhizobium sp. | reverse complement strand
AGGAGATGGTGGCGGGCGATCTCGCCACGGCAAAACGGGAGATCGCCAATGGCAACAGCCCCGTTTGAGCTGAAGGGCAAAACCGTCTTCGTCGCCGGCCATCGGGGAATGGTCGGGTCGGCGCTGGTGCGCCGGCTGGCGCAGGAGAATGTCGAGATATTGACGGTGACCCGCAGCGAGGTCGATCTGTGCGACCAGGCCGCGGTCAACAAATGGTTCGCCGCCAAGCGCCCGCAGGCGGTGTTCATGGCGGCGGCCAGGGTTGGCGGCATCGTCGCCAACAATACGCTGCGCGCGCAGTTCATCTACGATAATCTGGCGATCGCTTCGAATGTCATCCACGCCGCGCATGTCAACGCCACCGAAAAGCTGATGTTCTTCGGCTCCTCCTGCATCTATCCGAGATTGGCGCCGCAGCCGATGCGCGAAGATTCCATGCTGACGGGACTGCTGGAGCCGACCAACGAACCCTACGCGATTGCGAAAATCGCCGGGATCAAGATGGTCGAGGCCTATCGCAGCCAGTATGGCTCCAATTTCATCAGCGTGATGCCGACCAACCTTTATGGCCGCGGCGACAATTATCATCCCGAATACAGCCACGTCGTCGCGGCCCTGATCCGCCGCTTCCACGAAGCCAAGGCTTCGGGCACAAAGGACGTGGCGGTGTGGGGTACCGGCGCGCCGCGGCGCGAATTTCTCTATGTCGATGATCTCGCCGACGCCTGCATCCACCTGATGAAGACGTATTCGGAAGAGGAGCTGGTCAATATCGGCACCGGCGAGGACATTACGATCGCCGAATTCGCCCGTGTGGTGGCCGCGACCGTCGGCTACACGGGCGCCATCAGTTTCGATACATCAAGACCCGACGGCACGCCGCGCAAATTGCTCGATGTCTCCAGGCTCGCCAAACTCGGCTGGCGCGCGAGCACCTCGCTCGAGGATGGCATCAAGCTCGCCTATCAGGCATATCTGAGCGAATCCAGGCAGGCGGCGGAATAGCTGTCCGCTTCACGTCCTGCGCGAGCCGCGGCACCTTGCCCCGCAGTCAACTTGATAGAAATTTCCGTAAGGGGCCGTTAGGATACAAGCGGCCTTGGCGCTCTTACGGTTCAGCGCCGCCAGCAGATTCTGTTGGAGGAAACGTCATGAAACGTCGTCAATTCTTGCAGCTGGCGGCTGGTGCAGTCGCACTTCCAGCCGTGTCGCGGATCGCGAACGCGCAGGCCTATCCGTCGCGGCCGGTTCGCCTGGTTATCGGCTACACCCCCGGTGGATCCGCGGACCTCACCGCGCGCTTGATGGGGCAGTGGTTGTCGGAACGGCTCGGGCAATCCTTCGTCATCGAAAACCGGCCGGGCGGCGGCACCAATATCGCGACCGAAGCGGTGGTGCGGGCGCCGGCCGACGGCTACACCCTGCTGCTTGCGGCGCCCGCAAACGCCATCAATGCCACGCTCTATGACAAACTCAATTTCGATTTTTTGCGCGATATGGATGCAGTCGCAGGGCTCATTCGCTTTCCCAACGTGGTGGTCGTTAATCCGTCTGTCCCGGTCAAGTCGATCCCGGAACTTATCGCCTACGCCAAGGCCAATCCCGGCACGCTGAATATGGCGTCTTCGGGCAATGGGTCGACGATCCACATGTCGGGCGAGCTGTTCAAGATGCTGACCGGCATCAACATGGTCCATGTGCCGTATCGGGGAGGCGCGCCGGCGATGACCGATCTGCTCGCCGGCCAGGTCCAGGTCATGTTCGACAACATTCCGACCTGTGCCGAACATGTTAAATCCGGAAAGCTTCGCGGTCTCGCCGTCACCAGCACGACGCGCTCGGACGTGCTGCCGGATTTGCCTGTTGTCGCCGATTTCCTCCCCGGCTACGAGGCAAGCGCCTGGTACGGCGTCTGTGCGCCGAAGAATACGCCGCCCGAGATCGTCGAAAAGCTCAATAAGGCGATCAACGAAATTTTGGCCGACCCTAAGGCGAAAGCGCGGTTTACTGAACTCGGCGCGTTGCTGCTCCCGGGGTCGCCGACGGACTTCCATAAATTGCTGGCCAATGAAACCGAGAAGTGGGGCAAAGTCGTCAAATTCGCAGGCGCCAAAGTGGATTAGTTCGCGGCCGCGCGGGGCGGGTTCTTGCCGAGCACGGTTGCCATCGCAGAGATCAGCGGTCGCATGAAAAAAGCGTCGTCGGCCGGGTAGATGTCGGTACGCAAGCCGTGGGAACTGAGTTCGTTCGACACTGCCGGTCCGACGGAGGCGATTGGCGTTCGTTCAAACCCGGCGCGCAACCGGTCCTCGCAGCCACGTGCCCGCGCGACCTCGATGAGGCGACGAACCTGGCCCAGATTGGTCAGTGCGATCGCGTCGATGCGACCGGCAGCCATCTCGTCGATCGCGGTGACGATGTTGCCGTCGGCGGCCTGCGCATCATAGACATAAGGCAGCACGGTATCGACCTCGGCACCCTGTGCCTTGATGGCGCCGATCAGGACGCTGTGGTCCTTGTCCGGGTACAGCTGCAAAGCGAGGCGATGTCCGCGCAGATCGATGCGCGACAGCATCTCGGCGACGCCCTCCGAGGTCGGCTTCTCGGTCGTTGCCTGCGGCTCCAGCCCGATCTCGCGCAGTGCCCGGCCGGGTTTGGGACCGCGGGCGAATTTGCGCGCTTTGCCGAGCGCGGCCACGAATTCCTGCTCGAGGCCGATGCGGTGCACGACCTTCATCAACCGCCGCAGTCCTTCGCCGGTCATCAGCACCAGATCGTCGAATGGCGCGTCGACGAACCGCCTGATCCAGGCCTCGATCGGCGCCGAATCTGATACGTCGTGGATGGTGAACATCGGACATTGCAGCACGTCCGCGCCCTGTTCGGCGAGCAGGCGCGAAAACTGCGCTTCCTCGCGCGTTTCCAGGATCAGGATGCGGTAGCCGTTAAGTCTGTCAGCCATGACCTCGCTCCAACGCCGATCGTCGTGCTTTGTTCATCCTGACTCCGGTTTGTGGATTGGCGCAAGCCGGTTGGCGGTGATAGAGCAGGGCCGCAAACGAGCGTTTCATCCCTCTGCCTGAATTGTAATCAAGTCCGCCATGCCCGATCATCAATTTGTCCTGACCCTGTCCTGCCCGGATCGCCCCGGCATCGTCTCCGCGGTCTCGACCTTTCTCGCCCATAACGGGCAGAACATTCTCGATGCCCAGCAGTTCGACGACGTCGAGACCAGGAAATTTTTCATGCGGGTGGTGTTCACCGCCGCCGACCTCGCGGTTGAACTGGCGGCGTTGCAGACCGGCTTTACCGCGATTGCCGACCGCTTCGGCATGGACTGGCAGATGCGCGATCGCGCCAGCCACCGCCGGGTGATGCTGCTGGTCTCCAAGTCAGATCATTGCCTGGTCGATATCCTCTACCGCTGGCGTACCGGTGAACTCGAGATGATCCCGACCGCTGTTGTCTCCAACCATCCGCGCGAGACCTTTGGCAATCTCGATTTCGGCGCGATCCCGTTCCACTATCTGCCGGTCACCAAGGAGACCAAGCGCGAGCAGGAGCAGGCGGTCCTGAAACTGGTCGAGGACAGCGGCACCGACCTCGTGGTGCTGGCGCGCTACATGCAGATTTTGTCCGACGAGATGTCGGCGCAGCTGTCCGGCCGCTGCATCAATATTCATCACTCGTTCCTGCCGGGCTTCAAGGGCGCGCGGCCTTACCACCAGGCGCATGAGCGCGGCGTCAAGCTGATCGGCGCCACCGCGCACTACGTGACGCGCGACCTCGACGAAGGCCCGATCATCGACCAGGACGTCGAACGCATCAGCCACCGCGATACGCCCGAAGACCTCTCGCGCAAGGGCCGCGATATCGAGCGCCGGGTGCTGGCCCGCGCCATGCGCCATCATCTCGAGGATCGCGTGATCCTCAACGGGCGCAAGACCGTCGTGTTCATGGATTGATTGTCGGATGGGCGAGTGCGGGCGTGCAAACGCTTGCGCTTCTATTGAATGGCGCTTTGCGATGTTGAAGCAGGTTTTGCTTCCTCGCCGCGTTCCGCGGCGGGCATCAGCCGCCTGCGCTCGCGCTCCTTCATGAACTCGTCATACTTCGCAGTGCCTGGCCGCGGCGGCGCGTCGGCCGACAGGCCGCCGGCCCAGACCGGTATGGCGTCGCTGACGGTGCCCGAGAGTTTTTCATTGATGGTGCCGCAACCGCACAGGGGGCTACCCGCGAGCGAGAGCGCGACGAGGGTGGCGATATGGCGGGTACGGATCAGCATCGGGCCAGGTTACAATCTAGACCTTTAAGGATGATGGATTTGAGGCTGTGTTGCGGCAGGCGCGACCGACCGCTTCTTTGTTGACAGCAGAAGTTTATTTGTACAAACGTACAAATAAACCGGCTGGAGACGGTTGGGCAAGCCGGTGCATCTGAAGGTAGGGACGGTGTTATAATACTGCCTGAGATTTGATCCTGGAGCGCCCCGGGGGACGTGCCCGTCCAAGGAAACGCGCCCTTCGTCCGATTGACAACGAGCGGGCGGAAGACGCCATTTGGCCGCGCTACAAGCTCGAAAAATCTGGGCTATGGTGAGGCAAGGGCCGGGGACTCGGTTCGAGCCACAAGACCGATCAGGGGGAGAGAATTTTTCATGTCCATTCGCAGACAAATGTTGCTCGGCGCGGTCGCCGGCGTGCTGGCGCTGGCACCCGCCCAGGCGCAGGACGCCGTCAAGATCGGCCTGATCCTGCCGATGACCGGCGGCCAGGCATCGACCGGCAAGCAGATCGACAACGCCGTCAAGCTCTACATGCAGCAGAACGGCGATACCGTCGCCGGCCGGAAGATAGAGATCATCCTGAAGGACGACGCGGCGATTCCCGACAATACCAAGCGGCTGGCGCAGGAACTGATCGTCAACGACAAGGTCAGTTTCATCGCGGGCTTCGGCGTGACGCCGGCAGCACTGGCCGCAGCGCCGCTGGCGACGCAAGGCAAGATTCCCCAGATAGTGATGGCGGCGGGGACTTCGATCATCACCGAGCGCTCGCCCTATATCGTGCGCACCAGTTTCACTCTGGCGCAGTCCTCCACCATCATCGGCGACTGGGCCGCCAAGAACGGCATCAAGAAGGTTGCGACCCTGACCTCGGACTACGCGCCCGGCAACGATGCGCTGACCTTCTTCAAGCAGAATTTCACCGCCGGGGGCGGCGAAATCGTCGAAGAGGTCAAGGTGCCCTTGGCCAATCCGGATTTCGCGCCGTTCTTGCAGCGGATGAAGGACGCAAAACCCGACGCCGTGTTCGTGTTCGTGCCGGCCGGCCATGGCGGCAACTTCATGAAACAATATTCCGAACGCGGGCTCGACAAATCCGGCATCAAGGTGATTGGCCCAGGCGACGTGATGGACGACGATCTCCTCAACGGCATGGGCGACGCGGCGCTCGGCACCGTGACAGCGCATCTGTATTCCGCAGCCCACCCGTCGGCCGCCAACAAGGAATTCGTCGCCGCCTACAAGAAGGCGTTCAACTCCCGCCCGGGCTTCATGGCGGTGGGCGGCTATGACGGCATCCGGCTGATCTATGAGGCGCTGAAGAAGACCGGCGGCAAGACCGACGGCGATGCGCTGATCGGGGCAATGAAGGGCATGAAGTGGGAGAGCCCGCGCGGCCCGATCTCGATCGATCCGGAAACCCGCGACATTGTGCAGAACATCTACATCCGCAAGGTCGAGAAAGTCGACGGTGAACTCTACAATGTCGAATTCGCCACCTTCGAGGCGGTCAAGGATTCCGGCAAGACGAAAAAGTGAGGTTGCAACAGTGGAGACGTCGGCGTTCTGCCGTGTGCTCTCCGCGCCATGCCCGGGCAGACGCGCGAAGCGCGTATTCGCGCAGATGTCCCGGGCATCCACGTCTTTCTTCTCCGGGTGTTAAGACGTGGATGGCCGGGACAAGCCCGGCCGTGACGGTGTAGTTATTTTCGTGTCGCCGCTAGCAATTTCGGTCTGGTTCAAATCATGACCACCCTTTTCACCATTCTGTTCGACGGCGTCGCCTACGGCATGCTGCTGTTCGTGCTGGCGTGCGGGCTGGCCGTGACGCTCGGGCTGATGAACTTCGTCAATCTCGCCCATGGCGCGTTCGCGATGACCGGCGGCTATGTCTGCGCGGTGCTCGTCAACCAGTCCGGCTGGCCGTTCTTTGCAGCCCTGCCGCTCGCCTTTGTCGCCAGCGCCCTGATCGGCGTGGTGCTGGAACGTTCGCTGTATCGCCATCTCTACACAAGAAGCCATCTCGACCAGGTGCTGTTCTCGGTCGGCCTCGTCTTCATGTCGGTGGCGGCGGTCGACTACATCATGGGATCGTCGCGGATTTTCATCAAGCTGCCGTCCGCACTCGAAGGCCAGTTCGATTTCTTCGGCGTCGGCATCGGCCGTTACCGGCTGATGATCATCGTGATCTGCGGCCTGCTCACCGTGGCGCTGCAACTGATCCTGGCGAAAACCCGGTTTGGCAGCCGCCTCCGCGCGGCAGTGGACGATCCGCGCGCCGCGAGCGGCCTCGGCATCAACGTGCCGCAGGTCTTTGCCTTCACCTTTGCCTTCGGTTGCGGGCTGGCCGGCTTGGGCGGCGCGCTGAGCGCCGAAATTCTCGGTCTCGATCCGTATTTTCCGCTCAAGTTCATGATCTACTTCCTGATCGTGGTCACCGTCGGCGGCTCCTCCAGCATCACCGG
>JBOHIT010000621.1:0-2832 GCA_050726155.1 Bradyrhizobium sp. | reverse complement strand
ACGGGGAAGTGAGGGGGTGGGCTTGCCCTAGCCCGCCTTCGCCCTGCGGGCTACGGCGCGGCAGCCTTCGCTTGCTTCGCTACGAGAGGGCACGGGGTGGCTTGCCGAGCCGTAGCAAACTTGTGCTGTTGAATGAGTCCGCCGTCGCCCTTCGGGCTATGGCGGGACAGCCTTCGCTCCGATGGAGGCTTGCCTAGCCGAAGCTGGCAGAGCCAGCGAAGGCTGGTGGAGCCAGGCGGGATCGAACCGCCGACCTCGTCATTGCGAACGACGCGCTCTCCCAGCTGAGCTATGGCCCCATCGCGGCCGCCCAACTGAGAACGGGTGGCCAACAATCGGCGCCATTTACAGTCCGGGCCAAGGTCAAGTCAAGAACGGTTAAAGTGCCGTTCCATAGCGTTTTCGAGCGAAGTGGACACCGGTTCGCGTAAAGAAAACGCGTCAAAACAAAATATTGGAGCCCTGATGCGATCGGAGCGGACAGGGCTCCAAGCGTCATTTTGCCGGGAACTTCCCTTGTTTGAGGGGGGCCGAACCGATATCTAGCAGGTTAACCCACCTGCGAGCCCCTCCATCATGCGCGCCGTCCTCGACATCATCATCATCGTCCTCGACCTCTATGTCTGGCTCCTGATCGCCTCGGCCATCCTGTCGTGGCTGATCGCGTTCAATGTCGTGAACACGCGCAACCAGTTCGTCGCGGCGGTGGCCGAGTTCCTGTACCGGATCACCGAGCCGGCGCTGGCGCCGATACGCCGGATCATGCCCAATCTCGGCGGGCTCGATATCTCGCCGATCATCCTGATCCTGATCATCATGTTCATCCAGCGGGTGATCGCCTACTACATCTATCCCAACGTCATCTGATCGAGGACGCCGCACGTCGATGGGTGTTTGGATGGATGCCTAAGATGGATCCTTGGCGTTACTCCACCGAGGGCATCAGCGTCGCGTTGCGGGTCACGCCGCGTGGCGGCCGCGACGACATCGACGGGATTGAAACGCTCACCAACGGACGTTCCGTGGTCAAGGTCCGCGTCCGCGCCATCGCCGAGGGCGGCGAGGCCAATCGTGCGGTCACCGAACTGATGGCGAAGGCGCTCGGCGTGCCCAAGGCCAGGGTGAAAATCCTGTCGGGCGTGACGTCGCGCCTCAAACAGGTCGCCGTCGATGGCGATCCCAGATCGCTCGGCGATGCCTTGCGCAGACTGACCGCAGTCAAATCAGAACCGAAGGATTGAGATGACCGCCCGCATCATCGATGGAAAAGTGATTGCCGCAGAGCTTCGCGCCCGTGTCGCCGGCGAGGTCGCGCGGATCAAAACCGAGAGTGGCCTGGTGCCCGGGCTCGCGGTGGTGCTGGTCGGCAGCGATCCAGCGAGCCAGGTCTATGTCCGCAGCAAGCACAAGCAGACCCAGGAAGCCGGCATGGCGTCGTTCGAGCACGTGTTGCCCGAAGATGTCGCCCAGGCCGATCTGCTGGCGCTGATCGGGCAACTCAATCGCGATCCCGCGGTGCACGGCATTCTCGTGCAATTGCCGCTGCCGAAATCGCTGCATACCGAAACCATCATCAACGCGATCGATCCGGCCAAGGATGTCGACGGGCTGCATCCGAGCAATGCCGGCCGCCTCGCCGGCGGCTTTGCTGCGCTGTCGCCGTGCACGCCGCTCGGCTGCATCATCCTGACCAGGAGCGTGCACGCCTCGCTCGAAGGCATGAACGCCATCGTCATCGGCCGCTCCAATCTGGTCGGCCGTCCGCTGGTGCAATTGCTGCTCAACGAAAACGCCACGGTGACAATCGCGCATTCGCGCTCGCGCGATCTGGCGCAATTATGCGCCCGCGCCGATCTGGTCTACGCCGCGGTCGGCAAGCCCGAAATGGTGCGCGGCGACTGGATCAAGCCGGGTGCCACCGTGATCGATGTCGGCATCAACCGTCTGCCGGCCGCCGATGGCAAGACCCGCCTGGTCGGCGACGTCGCCTATGCCGAGGCGCTCAACGTCGCCGGCGCGATCACGCCGGTGCCGGGTGGTGTTGGGCAGATGACGGTGGCGTGCCTGCTGGTCAACACGCTGCGCGCCGCGTGCGCGATCAACGGCCTTCCGAAACCGGCGGTCTGATCGAGCGATGGTCTGGCGGTCTCGTCAGCTCCCCATGCATTTTTTATAGGCAATGCTGTCGCGCGTGTACCAACCGCGATTCGGCACCCAATTGCCGCCGTTGGCCTTGGCGCATTTGCCTGCTTTTGTCGTTGGTTCGCGAGGCGTGTTGCTATCCCTGGTTTGGGCGACCGAGGGTGCAGTCAGGGCGATCATCGAAAGAAATACAACGGATAGCAAAAAAATGTTTCGCAAAATGACCTCCAAAGGGCTGCAATGAAAGTGCGCAACCATACGGGGTTGGATTGTCGCAGACAACCCTCGGCGGTTCGTCACCCCGCCGCGTTCTCGATCAGGCGCCGATAGAACCGGATCATGTCGGCATAGCCCTCGATGCTGAGGCGCTCATTGGTGCCGTGGAAGCGCTTCAGATCGTCGGAATTGGCGCGCACCGGCGAGAAGCGGAAGATCTTGTCGGTGATCCCGACATAGTGGCGCGAGTCGGTTGCAGCCACCATCAGCCCGGGCGTCACGACGACGTCCGGAAAGACTTCCCGGATGGTGCGGTTGAACATCTGGAACGACGGGCTTGCGGTGCCCGTCACCGGCGGCGGATCGGTATTGCCGGGGAACGGCTTGATCGAAATGCGCTCGTTGCGGACCGTGCTGCGCACATGGTCGGAGACGCTGGCCTGGGTGTCGCCCGGAATCAGGCGGAAGTTGACG
>JBOHIT010000620.1:0-4820 GCA_050726155.1 Bradyrhizobium sp. | reverse complement strand
ATCATGATCCGCCCCTCTTGTCGGGTGAGACGGCAAATTCATGCCGCTGATTTGCCCGACGACGGAAGCGAAATATTTTTGATTCCGAGACTTGACACTAGTTCTGTAAAACAGAAGTGATTTGCCCGTCGGGCTAATGTGTCGCGCTACTGCCCCTACATCGTCATTGCGAGCGCAAGCGAAGCAATCCACGCCTTGCCTTGGCGCAATATAGATTGCTTCGCTTCGCTCGCAATGACGGACGCAGACGAAACTATCCGCGACCGCTCAGCAGATCGCGCAGCGCCTGGATCTTCGGCGAGCCGGCGCCCTTGCGCCAGATCAGATAGGTGTCGGCGCGGTTCTCGCCCGGCGGCAGCCGATGGACGCGCAGGCGCTTGCTCTCCGGAAACGTGGTCAGCACACTCCTGGGCAGCAGTGCGACGCCCATTCCGGCGGCGACGCATCCGAGCATCGCGTGGTAGGAGCCCAGTTCGATCGTGCGCTCCGGCATCTGATCACGAAGCGCGTACCAATCCTCCAGACGCTTGCGATGCGGGCAGCCGTGCTCGAACGCAATAATGGTTCGCGGGAAATACGCTTTACTACCTTTGCCTTTTTCTTTTCCTTGGCTTTTTCCTTGGCCGATCGCCGGCGTTCCAGCGGCGGAAACGATCACGGGCTCCTCTTGGAACACCGCAACTTTTTCAAACAGCGCATCCGCGATCGGCAGCGTCACCAGCGCGGCATCGAGTTCGCCGGCCAGGATCGCCTTTGAAAGCGTCGGTGGATTGCCGGTGCGGAGTTCGAACTCCACCTCAGGATACAGACGATGATATTCGCTCACCGGTCCCGGCAAGCGGACGGCCGCGGTGCTCTCCATCGCTCCGAGGCGGAAGAGTCCGCGCGGCCGCGGGTCCTGCACCGCGTTGCGCGCCTCGTCGGCCAACGCCAGCAGCCGGTCGGCATAATCGAGCAATACCTGTCCGGCCGGCGACAGATGCAGGCGCTTGCCCTCGCGGATGAACAGCGAAACGCCGATGTCGTCCTCGAGCTGCCGAATCCGCGTCGTGACGTTGGACTGCACGCGATGCAGACGTTCGGCTGCCCGCGTCACGCCGCCCTCGCGCACAACGGCGCTGAAAATCTTCAGATCGGACAGATCCATACATCTCTTTTCAGTATGAAAATCATCATAATTATTCATTTTATATGATGATTTTCCCGCCGTAAAGAGACCCGATCGCGGCGCCGCGCAAACATGCGGAAGCGCCACGCGCGATCGATGGAGGTCACGATGCCGACTGGTCAGGGAATGCAAGGCGAGCGATCCGGCATCTGCCGGACTTCGCCGATCGGGTTTCTCTTGCTGACGGAACGGATCGTGCGGGAGGCAAGGACCGCCCAGGCCGCCGCCATTGGCGACGCCGTCCTTCGGCTGCTTGCGTCACTCCGCCCTCGCGGACAACGGCGCCGAAAATCTTCAGATCGGACAGATCACATACATCGCGTTCCGCGATGATAATCATCTTGATTATTCATTTCATATGATTTTCGCCCCGCCGTAAAAGCGCGCGCCACAACAATGCGGGAAGGCCAATCACGATCGATGGTGGTCAAGATGCCAAATTCCACATCACTGGAGCATTTGAAATGACGCCTGAAAACAAGACACTCGTGAAATCCACCTGGGCGATGGTCGTTCCGATCGCCGACGTCGCGGCCACCCTGTTCTACGATCGGCTGTTCACGCTCGATGCGTCGCTGCGGCCGTTGTTCACCAAAACCGACATGGCCGAGCAGCGCCGCAAGCTGATGCAGGCGCTGGCGGCCGTCGTCAACGGCCTCGACAATCTCGAGCCGCTGGTCCCGGTGCTCGAAACGCTCGGCAGAAACCATGTTCGATACGGCGTCGTCGACCAGCATTACGACACCGTCGGCGCCGCCCTGCTGTGGACACTCGAACAGGGCCTGAAGGATGCCTGGACACCGGCGGTCAAATCCGCCTGGACCAGCGCCTATGGCACCGTCGCAGGCGTGATGCGCAATGCCGCATCCGGCGCGCCGGCCGTTGCTTAACCCCGGACACAGAGACCATCATGGCCAAAGCATATTGGATCGTGCGCGTCAGCGTTCATCAGCCGGCGCAATACCCGGATTACCTCGCCGCGGCGCGCCCGGCCTTCGAGAAATTCGGCGCCAAATTCATCGTGCGCGGCGGCGCGTTCGAACTGATGGAGGGACAGGCGCGGGAACGCAACGTCGTCGTCGAGTTCGCCGATCTCGCCACCGCGACCGCCTGCTATCGCAGCGACGAATACCAGAAGGCAAAGGCGATCCGCCAGGCCAATGCGGATGCCGATTTCATCATCATCGAAGGCGCTTGAAATGAAGGTCTGGATATTCTTTCTGGCGGTCCTGGCGTCCGCGTCGAGCGTCGTCAACACCCACACGGCCGCGCCCAACGCAGCCCGACCGGTGGCGATGCACGCGATCGGCCTGGATTAATGCGTGATGACACTTGGTTAATGCGGCCCGCGCTTCACCTCTCCCGCTTGCGGGGGTCGAGACGAGCGAAGCTCGCTCTTAGGTCGACGCGCGAAGCGCGGCGGGTGGGGGCTCTCTCGACACGATGACTCGCGGCGGCACCCCCACCCATAGCCGATGCTGCGCATCGGCGTTCTTGAATCGAGGACGGCGGCCGTAGGCCGCCTACGCCTCCCCCGCAAGCGCGGGAGAGGGAGCGCAGTCCCATCGCGGACGCAGCTAGACGATTTCGCGCGCGCGCAGATCCGCGATCGCGTTCGTGTCATAGCCGAGCGAGGCCAGCACTTCGTCGGTGTGGGCGCCGAGTTCGGGCGCCATGCGGTCGAGCTTGCCGCCGCCATGGGCGAGCTGGAAGCCGCTGCCGGCAAACCGAAGCCGGCCATAGGGCGTATCGATTTCCTGGATGGCGCCGCGCGCGGCGATCTGCGGGTGGTCGATCACTTCCTCGACCTTCCAAATGCTGGCGCAGGGCGCACCGGCCGCGTCCAGAATCGTCTCCCACTCGCGCGGATCCTTTTTCGACAGCGCGCCCTCGATGATGGCGCGCAGCGCCGGCTCGTTTTCCTGCCGGGCAAACCAATCGACAAAGCGCGGGTCTTCCAGCGCATCGGCGCGGCCCAGCGCCTTCATCAGCGATTGGTATTGCTTCTCGCTGTTCACCGCGAGCAGCAAGTAACCTTCACCGGCTTTGAACAGATTGGCGGTTGGCCGGCGGCTGACCGCCTGGTTGCCTGAGAGCTGCTGGCGATGGCCGGCGACGGAATAGTCCGCCACCTGACCCGACAGAAACGCCAACGTCGCCTCCAGCATCGAGACGTCGACCATCTGCCCCTTGCCGGTGTGCGTGCGCTGGAACAGCGCGCTGGAAACGCCGAACGCCGCCGTCGAACCGGACAACACGTCGCAAACGGCAAAACCGGCGCGGGTCGGTCCGGTTTCGGCGTGGCCGGTAATGGACATAATGCCTGACAGCGCCTGGATCTTGCCGTCATAGCCGGCGCCAAGTCGCGCCGGGCCGGTCTGGCCAAAGCCCGAGATCGCGCAATAGATCAGCCGCGGGTTGATCTCCGACAGCGCGGCGTAGCCGATGCCGAGCTTGTCCATCACGCCGGGACGGAAATTTTCCATCACCACGTCGGCCTGGCCTGCGAGCTTCCTGACGATGGCGATCGCGTCCGGCTTCGAGAGGTCGAGCGTCAGGCTGCGCTTGTTGCCGTTGATCGCTTGCCAGCCCGGGGCAAGCCCGCGCTCGGCCCATTCGCGGGAGAGCGGCGTGCGCCGCATGTCCTCGCCCTCGCGCCGCTCCACCTTGATGACGTCGGCGCCGAGCAGTGCGAGCTGGTAGCTCGCATAGGGGCCGGCCAGCACCTGCGTGAAGTCGAGAATCTTCACGCCTTCGAACGGTCGGGTCACGGGGTGTCCTCCTGGTTTTTTCTTCCCTCTCCCCTTGTGGGAGAGGGTGGCACGGACGCGCGAAGCGCGTTCGTGACGGGTGAGGGGTATGTTTCAGCGGGCACCGAATGCGCTGTGAGATACCCCTCATCCGGCGCTTCGCGCCACCTTCTCCCACAAGGGGAGAAGGGAAGAGCATCACGCCGCGCGGTTGCCGCGCGCGATTTCCTTCTGCTTGTCGAATTCGGCGCGGCGGCGCGCGAGTTCTTCCGGACTCATCTGCGCGATGTTGTTGTAATCGAGTTTCCAGGAAGCATCTTCGCTCCAGCGCAGCGGCGATTGCATGGTGGTGCGGGCGCCGGAGGCGGTTTCGAGCAGGCGCAGCGCCAGTTCGAGCGTCTCGGCCTGCGAGGCCACGTCCTGCGGCTTGCCGGCGGAATTGCCGAGCGGGAAATCCGAAAACAAAAAGCGCGGCACCGCGGCGTGCTCGACGATGTCCTTGGCGCAGCCCATCACCACGGTGGGGATGCCGTTGGCCTCCAGATGACGCGCGACCAGCGCCGAGGTCTGGTGGCACACCGGGCAGTTCGGCACGATCACGGCGACGTCGACCTTGTCGGCGAGGCAATGGGCGAGAATCTCCGGCGCGTCGGTGTCGATGGTGACGCGATGGCTGCGATTGGTCGGCGCGCCGAAGAAGCGCGGCGCCACCTCGCCGATCCGCCCCGAGGCTTTGGCCTTCAGGAGCTGCGGCAGCGGAAACCAGGTGCCGTTGTCGGTGGCTGACGTGTGCTTGCGGTCATAGCCGATATGCGAGATCCGCAGATCGTGCTGCTTCGACGTGTCGCCGTCATAGACCTTGTAGAACTTGGCGCCGCCATTATACGCCGCACCCGGACCCT
>JBOHIT010000619.1:0-3707 GCA_050726155.1 Bradyrhizobium sp. | reverse complement strand
CTATTGGGTCCCGGCCTTCGCCGGGACGACGACGGAGCTAGCCCTTACCGCCCCAGCGCCAGCGCGATCAGGCCGAGCGTGCCGACGATGACGCGCCACCATGCGAAGAACGTAAAGCCGTGGCGCGTGACGTAGGTCAGAAACGTCTTCACCACGATCATCGCGGTGATGAAGGAAACCACGAAGCCGATCGCGACCACACCGATGTGGTCGGTCGTCATCTCGCCGCGGTTCTTGTAGAAATCATAGGCGAACGCGCCGACCATGGTCGGGATCGCCAGGAAGAACGAGAACTCGGCCGCCGAGCGCTTGTCGGCGCCGAGCAACATCGCCGCCACGATGCTGGCGCCGGAGCGCGAGACGCCGGGGATCATCGCCGTGCACTGCGCGATGCCGATCCACAGATACATCAGCAGCGGAAACCGCGTGGCGTCGTCCTCGCGCGGTTCGAGATCGAGCTGGTCGACCCAGATCAGGATCGCGCCGCCGACGATCAGCGAGAAGCACACCACCCACGGATTGAACAAAAGTTCCTTGATGTATTTGCCGGCAGCCAAGCCGATCGCCACCGCCGGTAAAAACGCCACCAGCACGCCGATGACGAAGCGCCGGTCGTCGGGATTGGAGAACATCCCGAGCGCCACCCGCCACAATTTGGCGAAATAAAGCACCACGATCGCGAGAATCGCGCCGAGCTGAATCAGAACGACAAAACTCTGCCAGAAAGCGCCGTCACCAAGACCGAAGAAGCGTTGCGCCAGCAACAAATGGCCGGTCGAGGAAACCGGCAGGAATTCCGTGACACCCTCGATGATGCCGAGAATTACCGCCCGCACTGCATCTGACATCATGATCTGGTCCATTCCGATCGAAATCAGCCCAAAAAAGCCGGGTTCTTCTCGCCTATTCGAACCCGTCTCGCAATCGCAAAAAATCGGCAAACACAGGTTGCCTCGTGCGCAGGCTCGGCTATAGCGTTTTTACAACGGATATCGGTTCGTGTGACGAAAACACGTCAAAACAAACGATTAGAGCCACCCTTCTGATTTCATCGGGCCCGACAGGCTCTGGATTTTTGATTTGACGCGTTTTCTTGACGCGAACCGGTATCCACTTCGCTGGAAAACGCTCTAGTGTGCACCATTCGATCGGCGCGGCGCCTTGAGCGGTTGAGGGTTTCTTAAGCGCCGCGAATTAACCCGAAGGACTTCCCACCAGGACTTCTACGTCAAGGACTTCATGTACACGCTGCACCATCATCCGTTCTGCCCGCATTCGCGCTTCATTCGCCTGGTCCTCGGCGAACACGGGCTCGATCTGCGCCTGGTGGAAGAGCGGGCCTGGGAACGGCGCGAAGCCTTCCTCGCACTCAATCCCGCGGGCACCACGCCGATCCTGATCGCCGAAGGCTTTCCGGCGATCCCCGGCGCCGGCATCATCGCCGAATATCTCGACGAGGTGCATGGCGCCGGCGCCGACGAGCGGCGGCTGCTGCCGGTCTCGATGGGCGAGCGCATCGAGGTGCGCCGGCTGATGGCGTGGTTCAACGACAAGTTCTTCGAGGAAGCCTCCGGCCCGCTGGTGACCGAGCGGATCTACAAGCGCTTCATGGCTGAGGAGAACGGCGGCGGCGCACCGGCCGCCGACGTGATCCGCGCGGCCAAGGTCAATGTGCGCTATCATCTGGCCTATATCGGCTGGCTGGCGCAGACGCGGAATTTCCTCGCCGGCGACCGGCTGACCTACGCGGACCTCGCCGCCGCGGCGCATCTTTCGGCGATCGATTACCTGGGCGACGTGCCATGGAGCGAGGACGACGCGGCAAAGGCGTGGTACGCACGGGTGAAATCCCGCCCGTCGTTCCGCCCGCTGCTGAGCGAATGGCTGGCGGGCGTGCCGGCGTCGCAGAGCTACGTGGACCTCGACTTCTGAGAATGAGCGGTATCGTGCCCCGGACGCTGCGCAGCGTGAAACGGTGCGCTGCTGAGCCGGGGCCCATCTTTTTTTGCGGCGGCCTTGTGGGTCCCGGCTCTGCGGAGCAGCGTACCGGACGATGCTTCGCATCGCCGGGAGAACGCTGCACCGCGTCCGGGACACGAACCATCCACACTCTCATGGCCCTTCAGTGAGTTCGCTCCTCAAAGAGGAGCTTATCCAGCAAGCCCGTGCGCTCGGCTTCGATGCCATCGGCGTCACCGATCCCGATGCGATCGCGCAAGCCGGCAAACATTTCCACGAATTCCTCGAAGCCGGCGCCCATGGCGACATGGACTGGCTCGCCGCCCGTCCCGAACGCCGCACCGATCCGCGCGTGCTGTGGCCCGGCGTGCGCTCGGTGATCATGCTCGGCGTCAATTACGGGCCCGACGAAAACCCGCTGCAGATTCTCGACCAGCGCACGCGCGGCGCGATCTCGGTCTATGCGCAAGGCGACGATTATCACGATCTCATCAAGAAGCGCCTGAAGACGCTGGCGCGCTGGCTGGTGGCGGCGTCCGGCGACGAGGTCAAGGTGTTCGTCGATACCGCAGCCGTGATGGAAAAGCCGCTGGCGCAGGCGGCGGGGTTGGGCTGGCAGGGCAAGCACACCAATCTGGTGTCGCGCGAACTGGGCTCATGGCTGTTTCTCGGCGCGATCTATACGGCAACGGAATTGCCGCGCGATGAGGCGGACGGCGACCATTGCGGCTCCTGTCGCGCCTGCCAGGACATCTGCCCGACCGCGGCATTCCCGGCACCCTACAAGCTCGATGCGCGCCGCTGCATTTCCTATCTCACGATCGAGAATAAAGGCCCGATCCCGCACGAATTCCGCAAAGCCATCGGCAACCGCATCTATGGCTGCGACGATTGCCTCGCCGTGTGCCCCTGGAACAAATTCGCGCAGGAAGGGCGCGAAGCCAAGCTTGCGGCGCGGCCCGAATTGCGCGCGCCAGAGCTTTCGCAATTGGCCCGGCTCGACGATGGCGCGTTTCGCGCGCTGTTTGCCAAATCGCCGGTCAAGCGCATCGGCCGCGACCGCTTCATCCGCAATGTCTTGATTGCGATCGGCAACTCCGGCGATGCTTCGTTGGCGCCCGAGGCCGAACGATTGCTCGACGACGAAAGCGCGCTGGTGCGGGGTGCCGCGGTCTGGGCGCTATCGCAGCTGATCGCGCAGGACAAGTTCGACGCGCTGGCGACGCGCGCCACGATCAGCGAGACTGACGCGGCGGTTCGCGCGGAATGGATGGATTGCACGGCGCGCCCTTGATTTTGTCGCGCGGTTTCCGTCATGTTCTTCGGCCATGACAAAACAGCCTTTCTTCGCTAAAAACGGCGACGCCTTCATTCCCAATCCGGTCGCGAACGGTCCGTGGGACCCGAACTCGATGCATGGTCGCGTCGTGATCGGCCTATTGGCCCATGTGATCGAGGAGCGTCACGGCTCCGACGAGTTCGTGCCGGCACGGCTGACGGTGGACATGTTCCGGCTGCCGGACATCCTGACGCCGGTGGAATGCACGACGCGGCTGATCCGCGACGGCAAGCGCATCAAGGTGGTGGAAGCCGAGTTTTTCTCCGGCGGCACCAGCATGGCGCGTGCGTCGTGCCAGTTGCTGCGCAAGACCGAAAATCCGCAAGGCCAGATCTGGTCGCCGCCGAACTGGGACGCGCCGGCACCCGCCGATATTCCGCCGCCGGCCGATACGCGGCTCGGCATGAGC
>JBOHIT010000618.1:0-4759 GCA_050726155.1 Bradyrhizobium sp. | reverse complement strand
CGTCGCGGCGAGCCCGAATTCGCGCGCGCGCCAGTGTGCCAGGCCGTCGGCGTAATGGGCGATCAATGCGGCTTGCGAATCCGCTGATACGGTCGAGCGCGCCCGCAGCTCGTAGATCTTCAGCGCCTGGTTTCGCCCCTTGACTCTGACAGCGTCGAGTTCGCGCCAGGTGAAGGCGTCGCCGGTCAACGCGACCGTCGTCTCGGAGGCGATGATGGTGGTACCGTAGAACTTGTTGGCGCCCTCGAGCCGCGAGGCGAGGTTCACCGCATCGCTCATGACCGAGTAATTGAAGCGCCGCTGCGACCCGAAATTGCCGACCAGCGCCTCGCCGGAATTGATCCCGATCCGCTGCGCCAGTCTGCATTCGCCAAACAGCGTGGAGGAGGCGTTGAGTTCGGCAAGCCGCGCGCAGCAGTCCAGCGCGGCGCGTGCCGCGTTGGCGGCATGGTCGGGGTCGTCGGCCGGTGCGCCGAACACCGCCACGATGGAGTCGCCGATATATTTGTCGACATAGCCGCCATGGCCTTCGATGACGTCGGTCATCGCCGACAGATACTCGTTCATCAGCTCCATCAGGCTGTCCGGCGACATCGTCTCGGCGATCAGCGAAAATCCTTCGATGTCCGAGAAGAACACCGTGACATTGCGGGTTTCGCCGCCGAGTTCAGGCAGTTTGTTCGACGACAGCATCCGGTTGATGACGTGCGGGGCGAGATAGAGCGCAAAACTCTTCTGCAGCAGGCGGCGATCCTTGTCGGCAACGACGAAGCGAAAACCGATGGTCGACGCCAGCGCGATCAGGCTGGCGAGGAACGGCTCGGCAACGGGAAGCGCCAGCGCGTGGTTGAAGGCGAGGGTCGCGCCGGCAATGCCGGCCACCATCAGGGCTGACCAGCCAAGTGCGGCGACCACCGGCCTTAACAGCCAAGCCGCCGTTGCGGCCAGCGCCGCAAACAAGGCTGATATCAGGAAGCGCGACAGCGGACCGGGTTCAACCACCGCATTGCGCGAGATCAGATTGTTGACCGCGGTGGCGTGGATGTAGACGCCTGCGATCGTGCTCACCCGGAAGCCGGCGGTGACCGGTTTGCTCTCCGCCGTGCAGCGTGGCGCGCGTGCCCCTTCGATGCCGGTGGCAAAGCGCTTGGACGTCATGCGGCGGTCTTCGATATCGAGAACGGTGCCGAAGATGACGACCTTGCCGTCGAACCAGCGCCGGAAATAGTCCTTGTCGCCTTTGGCGGCACAGTTGCGCAGGTCGGCAAACGAGAAAGTCGGAATGTCGTCGGCGCCGCCTTCGAAATTCAGCGTCATCGTGTTCGGCACCCGGCCCGGAATCCGGTAGCCGGCCAGCGTCATCCTGCCGCTGCTGTCGAATTCGGGTGCCGCTCCCAAGGCGCGCGACGCCAGCTCGACCGCCATCGAGGGCGTCCTTGTGCCGCCGAGGGGAAACGTCAGCGGCATGCGTCGCACGACGTCGTCGTGGTCGGTATGGACGTTGAGCGGGCGGATGTTCTGCTGCTGCCGTACCGCGATGCGCTGCCCGGGCGAGGGCCTGACCGGATGGTTGTCGCCGAGAATCTCGCCCAGCACCACCTTGCCGGTGACTGAGGCTGTGGCCAGCGCCCGCAGAAAGTCGCGGTCGAAGCCGCGCACCTTCTCGCCCAGCATATTCTCGCCGAACGGGATCTCGGATTGCTCGATCGACGTCGGGATCACCACGTCGAAGCCGGCGATCTTGGCGCCGCCTTCGAGGGTCGCGGCCAGCACGCGGCCGATCTCGCCGGTCCAGGTCAGCATCGGCGAGCCCACGAACGGAGCTGTGTGCAGGCTTTCCTCGTCGATCGCGACGACGACCGCGGGAGAGGCTGCCGGATCCTGCCTGCGGCCAAACGCCTCCCAGCGCAGCGCGGTGAGAATATCGAGGGAGAGCCCGCGGATTGGTCTCACGGCGGGAGAAACCGAAGCCGCCGCGCAGACCAGCGCGATGGCGGCGATCGCCATCTGGTTGCGCGTGCTGCGCCTGATCCTCAACTTGGCAGGACCGTTCTCAAGGTGCCCGGCACGTCTATTCCAACCGCAGCAGCCGGCCGACGATCGGCGTCGCGCCGGGCTTGGCCTGCGCATCCACCCGAAACACGATTTCCTGCGACTTGAACGTGGCGGCGTAGAGTCCGCCGGGGATCAAGGCGACGTTCTCGCCGGCGAAGTCGACGAACCTTCCCTTGAGCTGGGTGCCGCCAAGCGCGATCTGGTGACGTTCACCGGCGAGGTCGAGTCGCCGCACCGTCAGTGTGCCGCGTCCCTTGGCTTCGACCAACGGCGACGCCCCGTAAAGGGTGAGCTGCGGTTCCGGCAACTTGGCCTCCGTGGCGCTGCGCAGCAGGGTCGCAGCGACAGCGCTGGTGTCCTTGGTGGTCGCGTTCGCCTGGTTGGGATCGCAATTGGTCTTCTCGGCCTTGAGGATGGCCTGATCGACCATGCTCGCGTCGTTGCCGACGACAACGGTGCCGGCACCGCTGATGGTCTCGCGCCGGCAGGACTTCAAATAGCTGAGGACGATGGAGCCGCCGTCGCCGATCTTGATGACGGCTCGCGGCGTCACATAGTCCATGAACTCGGCGCCGCTCACCTTGCCCTGAATTTCCTCGACGACCGCCACCGGTGAATCGGCCGCGGCAGGGGAAGCCAGCGCCAGCAGGCCGAGACAAACAGCAATCGCAATTTTCATATTGGTCCCCATCGGAAAGCGCAGGTTGTTTAGTCTCGCCGGCGCCGGAATGGTTTCATGGTTGGATCAAAATTATTGGCGGGTTTCTTGCCGATTTCCTTGCCGGATTCTCTGGCCGGATTCGGCGCAAACCGACCGATATCACCGAACGCTTGGCGTGGACAACCATGGCCATGAGCGGATTTGGCCTCATGCGGATTGCTTTTCACGCAATCCTGTCGGGATTGTGATTTCATCGGCTTTGTTCTTGTTGTGTGACCAAGCCCAGTTGTCGCAGTCTTGGTCGAATCCGCGGCCCAATGGATCGCGTGACACAGGGAGCAGGCGTCATGGCTTTTCGTTTCACGGCACCGCGTCATATGCGGCTGGCCACAGCCCTTCTGGTCCTGTGTTGCATCACCGGTGCGCATGCCCAGGACGCCAGCGTGCCGTCTCAGCAGCCGGCTGCGGCAACGCCATCGCCATCGCCATCGCCTTCGGGCCAGAAAGGCGGGGGACGGCGCGGCGACGCGGCGGCCCCGACGCCGGCTGCCGCCGAACAGCATCGGCTGCCGCCGGATTCGACGACCAAACAGACGTTGGCGCTGCCTGGGCGGACGCTGGCCTTGACTGCGATCGCGGGCTCGATCCGGCTGTTCGACGACAAGGGCGAGCCGCAGGCCGACATCGCCTATACGTCCTACGCGCTCGACGGCGCCGATCCGGCGACGCGGCCGGTCACGTTCCTGTTCAATGGCGGGCCGGGCGCGTCATCGGCCTGGCTGCAACTTGGCGATGCCGGACCTTGGCGGCTCTCGATCTCTGGCGACGGCGCGGTCGCTTCGGCTTCGCCCGACCTCATGCCCAACGCCGAGACCTGGCTCGACTTCACCGATATGGTCTTCATCGATCCCGTCGGCACCGGCTATAGCCGCTTCGTCGCGTCGGGCGAGGATGCGCGCAAGCGGTTCTTCTCGGTCGACGGCGACGTCAGTTCGATCGCGCTGGTGATCCGGCGCTGGCTCGAAAAATACGACCGGTTGCTGTCGCCGAAATTCGTGACCGGCGAAAGTTATGGCGGCATCCGTGGACCGAAAATCGTCCGCAATCTGCAGACCCAGCAGGGCGTCGGCGTCCGCGGGCTGATCCTTGTCTCGCCCTTGCTCGACTACCGCGAATTTTCCGGCTCCAGCCAGCTGCAATATGTCCACCGGCTTCCCACCATGGTGGCGGTGGCGCGCGAAGCCAAGGGTCCGGTCAAGTGGGCCGATCTCGCCGAGGCCGAAAACTACGCGCGCGGTGAATTCCTGACCGACCTGCTAAAGGGGCAGGCCGATGCCGCGGCCACGACCCGGCTGGCCGACAAGGTCGCGGCGTTGACGGGCATCGATCAGGCCGTGAGCCGCAGGCTTGCCGGGCGTTTCGAGGTCGGTGAATTCCGCCGGGAATTCGATCGCCGCAACGGCCGGGTGACCGGGCGCTACGACGCGTCGGTGTCGGGCTTCGATCCCTATCCGGATTCCAACGATTCCCATTTCGGCGATCCTTCCGGGGATTCGCTGACCGCGCCCTTGACGAGCGCCGCCGTCGATCTCACCACGCGCAAACTGAATTGGCGGCCGGACGGTTCATACCATCTGCTCAACGGCAGCGTTTTCGGTGCCTGGGATTTCGGCCGCGGACCGGCCGAGTCGGTGTCGCAGTTGCGGCAGATTCTGGCACTCGACCCGAAAATGAAATTGCTGGTGGGGCACGGCCTGTTCGATCTCGCCACGCCGTACTTTGCGTCGAAGATCATCCTTGACCAGTTGCCGGCTTTTGCCGGCCCCGCCAGGGTCAAGCTCGTGGTCTATCCCGGCGGCCACATGTTCTATTCCCGCGACCTGGCGCGACAGGCGTTTCGCTCGGAGGTCGAGGCGGTGATGAAGTGAGGGGGAGGCTCGGCGAGGTCCTCTAGATCGGCCTTTCCGAATAGAATGAAGCTATGAATAGAAGGGCCTTCTTCTCGGAGCCTGTCAGCTTGAGAGCTTCTTCATTTTGCGCCAA
>JBOHIT010000617.1:0-18118 GCA_050726155.1 Bradyrhizobium sp. | reverse complement strand
ATTTCAAGCAGGCGCAGGAAGCGATCGGCGACGAGATTCCCTGGGTGCTGCAGGATTATCCGCTGACGCTCAACGTCGTGTTTACGCCGGCGGTGATCCGCAAGATCGTGATGGATTCGCCGTCCTGCGTGATGCTCAAGCACGAGGACTGGCCGGGCCTGGAGAAGATTTCCACGCTGCGCGGATTCCAGAAGGACGGCTCGCTGAAGCCGATGTCTATACTCGTCGGCAATGGCGGTCTCTTTCTCGATTTCGAAATGGAGCGCGGTGCCGACGGCGCCATGACCGGCTATGCGTTTCCGGAATTGCTGATCGATATCGTCAAGCTGCAAAAGGCCGGCAAGCGCGACGCCGCGCACGATCTGTTCGACGCGCATTTGCCGCTTATCCGTTACGAGCAGCAGCCGGGCGCCGGCCTCGCGGTGCGCAAATACGTGCTGCAGAAGCGCGGCGTGATCGCCTCCAGCGCGCAGCGCAAGCCCGGTGCGACCATCACGGCGACCGCAAAGGCCGAAGTCGAGTATCTGCTGTCGCGGGTGGCGCGTGTCGATCGCCGCGCCGATCTGCAACCGCAATCAAGCGCGGCAGGTTAGGACCAAGGAACAGTTCATGACTGAACCCGCCAAACCGCCGCGTCCCGCGTCCACCATCCTGCTGCTGCGCGACGCCACGGCGAACAAGGAAATCGAAGTCTTCATGATGGTCCGCCATTATGAAATTGACTTCAATTCCGGCGCGCTGGTGTTTCCCGGCGGCAGTGTCGACAAGGGCGACAAGGAGATCATCGCCACGCCTGAACTGTATTCGGGCGGCGAGGGGCTCGACGAGGCCACGCTCAGCTTCCGCATCGCCGCGATCCGCGAAACCTTCGAGGAAAGCGGCATCCTGCTGGCGCGGCCGAAGGGATCGAACTCGCTGGTCGACGCCAAGCGCGCCAGCGAGATCGAGAGCGCGCATCGCGCCGACCTCTGCGACAGCAAGATCAGCTTCCTCCAGGTTTTGACCGATAACGGCATGGTGCTGGCGCTCGATGAACTCGTGCCCTATGCGCACTGGATCACGCCGGAGGGCATGCCGAAGCGTTTTGACACCTGGTTCTTCCTCGCCGCCGCACCGCCCGAACAGGTCGGCGCCCATGACGGCAAGGAATCCACCGATTCGATCTGGGTGTCGCCGCGTGAGGCGCTGGAAGGCGGTGAGACCGGCCGCTTCAAACTGCCGTTCCCGACCACGCGCAATTTGATCAAGCTCGGCAAGCAGGAAAGCGTGAACGCCGCGCTTGATGACAGCAGAGGCAAGTCCGTCGTCACGGTGACGCCGATCATGACCAAAAACAACGGCGGCCGTCAGCTGCGCATTCCGCTCGAGGCCGGCTATGACGGCGACGTGTTCGAGGTCGGCTCGGTCGGGTAGAGCGTTTTCGAGCGAAGTGGGTACCGGTTTCGCGTGAAGAAAACGCGTCAAAAAAAGACTCTAGCACACTTCGGCACGCGACGAAGTATCTTGGAGCCTGCGGCCTGTAATATCCGGCCTTGACATGAATCAGGACCGGAATCGCGACATGGGCGAGAGCCAACCGCCACATCGGGGGATCACGAGCGAACTGGGGCTGCTGCTCCTGCTCGCGACGGCATGGGGCGCGTCCTACACGTTCCTGAAAGTAGCCGTGGCGACGATCCCGCCGGTCACCCTGATCGCGGGCCGTACGCTGATCGCCGGGCTGCTGCTGGTGGTCATCATGCACTGGCGCGGGGTGAAAATGCCGAGCGACGCTACGAACTGGCGCCGCTTCCTGTTCCAGGCCTGCCTCAACAGTGTCGTTCCGTGGGTCATGGTGGCCTGGGGCACGCAGTCGCTGGACGCCGGCGTCACCACCATCCTCAATTCGACCGCGCCGATATTCACGTTCATCCTGACGGCCGCCGTCACCCGTCACGAGGCGGTGACCTCGCGGAAGCTGATCGGCGTCATCGCCGGCATGACCGGCATCTGCCTGATCGTCGGCGTGCAGGCGCTGGGCGGTCTGGGTCAGCAATTGGTCGCGCAGATCACCTGCGTCCTTGCCGCGGTCTGCTACGCGGGCGCTGCGATCTTCGGACGCAACTTCAAGGGGCTCGATCCGATGGCGCCGGCGGCGGGATCGCTGCTCTGCGGCGCCGCGATTCTGATCCCGCTCAGTCTCATCGTCGACCGTCCCTGGACACTGGCGCCGTCGATGAATTCGCTGCTGGCGCTGCTGGCGATCGCCGTGTTTTCCACCGCGCTCGCATTCGTCATCTACTTCCGCCTGATCCAGACGCTTGGATCGGTCGGCGCCACCGCACAGGCCTATCTGCGCGTGCCCATCGGCGTCGCGTTCGGCGTGCTGTTTCTCGGCGAGCATCTGAGCCCGACGGTATGGATCGGACTTGCCTGCGTGGTCGTCGGCGTCGCCGCGATGACGATACCGGCGAGGAAGGTGACTGCGGCCGCGTGACGGCCCATCTCACGCGAGATAGACGTCGACCGCCGCCTGGTCCTGGTCCCAGACCCAGCACTCCGACAGCAAGTCGTCACGCACGGCATAGACCAGCAGCCGTTCGAATTCGGCGATCCTGCCGTCGCGCTCGAAGCGCTCCCGGACCAGCAGCGCGCCGCGCTCCGGCCCCGCCATGATGTCGACGATGCCGAGCAGCTTGCGGTTGGTGCGGCTAGTGACCTCGGCGAGGATGGCGAGCGCGGCCGGCTTGCCGCTGTGGTCGCCGGCCAGCCAGGCGCTCGCGTATCGTGTCACGGCTTGCCGATTGCGCTCGATCGCGGCTTGGTTGTCGGTGTGGTCAGGCTTATCTGTCATCGTGCTGGATCCTCTGTGATCCCGGCACCCTAAATTCGCCTGATACACGGGGCTTTCAGAAACTGGCTATGAGCGGAATCGGCGAAGCGAAACTATTGGGGTGGGGCGCCCGCGTGCTCTATCTCGGCCCGGCCTTCGGATTGACGCCGCATCGCAATGCGACCGCCGTGCTTGCCATGGGCCTTGATGCAGCGCTGGAAGTGGCGGATGATCCGGCGGACCCCGCGACGGCTTATCGTTCCGCCCGCAGCGTGTTGATCATGCCCGACACCCTGCATCATCTGCGCATCGCGCGCGGGCGGATGGCGTTCCTCTATGTCGATCCGCTGGGTCGCGACCTCAAGGCGTTGCTGGCGCGCATGACGGATACGACTTCGCGCGCGGCATTCGACCTGCGCGATGAGGCAGCGGCGATCGAGATCATGACCGGCCTTGCCGAAAATCGTATTGCGGTACGCGACGGACGCTTGGCGCTTGGCGAGATGCTCGGCGTCGGCGTCGGCACCAAAGCCAATGCGCGCATAACTGCCGCGCTGCGGTTGATGCGGGATGAGCCGCACCGGGCACACCGGCTGACGGAATTGGCTGACCAGGCGGGGCTGTCGGCGTCGCGATTCCTGCATCTGTTCAAGGCGGAGACCGGCGTTCCGTTGCGGCGCTATCGGATCTGGAACCGGATGGGGGCGGCGGTGCGCGCCTGCGGCGAAGGAGCATCCCTGACGGAAGCCGCCCACGCCGCCGGCTTCGCCAGCTCGGCGCATTTCAGCAGCGCCTTCCGCGAGATGTTCGGCATGATGCCGTCCGAGCTGATGAAGGCCCTGCAGCAGGTGGAGACCTGAGGCCACGCGTCGGTTCGCCTGACGAAATACGCGTGGCCTTGCTGCGACCGGGGATTATCGTCATCCTGCCCGCCAAAATCCCGGCGCTTTCGGCCCGGCAGAAGAAACGATCAGGCGAGGGCCCTAAATGAGACTTCCGCGGTTCGGCGTGTTCATCGGCGCGTGGCTCACATTGCTCGCCGCGCCACATCAAGCGTTGTCGCAGGAGTTCCCGACCCGGCCGATCCGCATCGTCATTCCCTATTCGCCGGGCAGCGTCACCGACGTGTTCGCGCGCATCATCGCGCAGAACATGCAGGAGCAATGGAAAGGCTCGATCGTCGTCGAATCCAAATCCGGCGCCAATGGCTCGATCGCCGCCGAGGAAGTCGCGCGTGCGGCACCCGACGGCTACACATGGCTGCTGGTGACGACATTTTTCACCGCGAGCCCGGCCCTCGATGCCAAGCTACGCTGGGATCCGGTGCGTGATTTCATCCCCGTTGGCCAGATCTGCCGCGCGCCGAATTTTTTCATCGTGCCCACCACGCTGCCGGTCAAGACCGTCGCCGAATATGTTGCGCTCGCCAAGGCAAAGCCGGGGACGCTGAATTACAGCCATCCCGGCAAGGGCTCGACCGGGCATCTCGGTTTCGAGCTGTTCAAGCGGCTGGCCGGGATCGACGTCACCGGCATCGGCTATCGCGGCTATCCGCAGATGGTGCCAGATATCGCCAGCGGTCTGATCACCTCGACCTTTCTGTCCGCCAACCAGGCGCTGGCCCAGGTGCAGAGCGGGGCGATCCGGATCATCGGCGCCATCAATGACGGTCGCTCGAAATATTTCCCCGACGTTCCGACCATGGCCGAGCAGGGCTTTGCCGAGGCGCAGGTGACGCCGTGGTTCGGCGTCGTGGTGCCCGCGGCCACGTCGCCGCCGGTCGTCGCGCGCATCAGCAAGGCCCTGGAGGTGGCGCTGGCGGTCCCGGACGTCGCGCAGAAACTCGACACCGCCGGCTGCGAGCCCAAGAGCGCGCCGCTCAAGGCGTTCGCCGACATCATCCAGAACGACGTCGGCCTGTGGGCAAAGGTCGTCAAGGAGGCCGGCATCACCGCGGATTGATGGAGCTATCGTTCGACGTGCTCCTGAACGATCGCAGCGAACGATTTTTGTGTGTCATACCGGTCGGCGTCCGCCTTCCAGACGCATCGCGTTTCCGAAAAGAACTTGTCGCCGTCCAATGGAACGAGAGCGACGCCAGCGATATGGGCGGAGATCATCGCGCGCGGCACCAGGGCGACGCCGAGACCGTGGGCGACGGCGGATATCACACTCACCCAATGCCGCACCTCGTGAATGACCGTCGGCGAAAAGCCGGCGGACTGGCAAATCTCGAGAATGGAATTGAAATAGGCCGGCGAAGCCGAGCGGCCGAACAGGATGAACTCCTCCGCGGCCAACTCCTTGAGATGAACGGAGCGCTTGGCGGCGGCGGGATGATCGCTTGGCAGGCAGGCAAGAAATGGCTCCCGGCAAAAGCGAAATCCATCAAGGCCAACAGGCGTCTCAAACCCGTTGATGAATCCGAAATCAATCTCTTCGCGCTTGATGGCGAAGATCTGCTCGACCGTATTCAGTTCCTGCAACCGCAGCTCAACACGGGGATGAAGCTTGCGGAACGTTCGAATGATCTCGGGGAGTCCGCGATAAAGGGTCGAGCCCCCAAACCCAACGCGCAGCAATCCGCTTTTTTCGTCATCGACAGCCCTGACGAAGTCACGAACCTCTTCGACCCGGCGGAGCAGGAATGTGGCTTCGGATTGCAGTGCGCGGCCGGCGACGGTCAATTCGACGTTGCGGCTGTTGCGTTGAAAAAGCTTGGTCCCGAGGCTCTCCTCGAGTTGCCGGATGGCCAGGCTGAGCGGCGGTTGAGAGATCGACAGCCTGATGGCGGCGCGCCGGAAATGACGCTCCTCGGCCAAGACCAAAAAATACCTGAGTAGCCGCAGATCCATCCCGATCTCCGTATATTGATATACTACAGATATCAATCTACATCAAATAGTATTGGACGCTATCGATCGATCGAGATCAATTGGCCGCTAGAAAGCAAAAAAGCCCGGGAGAAAATTGGATGAATTCGCCGAAGCTCGCGCGTTCGCTCATGATGCTGGTGGGTGGTGGGCTCGCGATCGCGTGCAGCGCAACGGCAAGGGCCGAGTATCCGGATCGTCCGGTCAAACTCGTTGTCCCCTTCGCGGCGGGCGGCCCCACTGACGCGTTGGCCCGCAATCTCGCCGAGGGATTGCGCACCCAGCTCAAGCAGACCGTCATGGTTGAAAACAAGGGCGGCGCCGGCGCAAATATTGGCGCCGAATACACCGCCAATTCGCCGGCCGACGGCTACACCTTGATGTTCGGAACATCCGGACCGCTGGCCATCAATGTAAGTCTCTACAAGAAACTTACCTACGATCCGATCAAGAGCTTCGATCCGGTCATCATGCTCGGCAAGCTTCCCAACGTGTTGTCGGCGGGCCCGGGATTGACCGCCAAGGATCTCAAGGAACTGATCGCCTATGCCAAGGCCGGCAACAAGCTGAGCTACTCGTCCTCAGGCGTTGGTGCCTCGACACATCTGTCCGGAATTCTGTTCAATTCGATGGCGGGCGTTGATTTGCTGCACGTCCCGTACCGTGGCGCGGCACCGGCGATGACCGATCTGCTCGGCGGGCAAGTCCCGTTGAGCTTCTCGGACATTTACACCTCCGCTCCGCACATCAAGGCCGGAACGATTCACGCGATCGGGGTCACGACGATCGAGCGCACCCCGTTGCTCGCTGACGTGCCGACACTCGATGAACTTGGTCTCAAGGGTTTCG
This sequence comes from Bradyrhizobium sp., assembly GCA_050726155.1. Lineage (GTDB taxonomy): Bacteria > Pseudomonadota > Alphaproteobacteria > Rhizobiales > Xanthobacteraceae > Bradyrhizobium. The sequence continues at coordinate 11,584 of JBOHIT010000617.1, read as the reverse complement.
ACGTCAGCGTTTTCTTTGGAATTGTCGTCCCGAAGGGAACGCCGCCAGAGGCCATTGCCAAACTCAACTCGGCGTTTCAGGCGGCCATCAAGGACCCCGCCATCAAGGCTGCAATGGACCAGCAGGGCATCATCCCGGCCCGGTCGCCCACGCCGGCCTATTTGGCGGAATTCATGGCGTCCGAGACAGTCCACTGGCGCGATGTGCTCAAGCAGGTCGGTTTCGAACAGCAGTAGGAAGCAACCCGGAAGGGAAATCAAAATGAACTATCAAACGAATTCGTCCGCCTTCTCGACGCCGCCCGACCAACTGGCTGACCGCGAGGCGACGGCCGAGCGCTCCAAGAAGCTTGCGCCCGACTGTGCGGGAAGCAACTTCTTCGAGATCGATCACAACCTGCAAGCCTTGCTGCCGCAATATATCGACGCTGCGCTTCTGGATCATATCCGTCCGCATCTCGACAGCCTCGGCGAACTCTGCGGCAACCAGCTCCACGGTCTGGCGGATGCCGCCGAAAGGCACCCGCCCGTGTTGCGGCAACGCGATCGCTACGGCCGCGACGATGAGGCGGTCGAATACCACCCCGCCTACGAGCGCATGGAAGAAATCGCCTACGCGCGCTACGGCATTCACGCCATGTCGTATCGACCGGGCGTCCTTGACTGGCCGACGAAGCTTCCGCCGATTGTCAAATACGCCTTCCAGTACATCTTTTCGCAGACCGAGTTCGGATTGATGTGCCCGGTCAATATTGCCGGCAGTTCGTCGGAACTTATTCGTCGCTACGGAAGCGACGAAGTTCGTGCTCGCTTCGTCGACCGTATGTTGTCGCAGGATATGAACCAGCTGTACCGTGCGGCGCAATTCATGACCGAGAAGGCGGGCGGCTCGGACGTCGGCGCGGCCGAACTGGTTGCGGTAAAGGATGGCGAGAACTGGCGTCTGTGGGGCGAAAAATGGTTCTGCTCCAATGTCAGCGCAGAAGTGGTCGTACTGCTGGCGAGGCCTGAGGGTGCCCAAGCCGGGGGCAAGGGCCTTGGCCTGTTCGTCATGCCGAAATACCTCGCCGACGGTACGCGTAACGCCTACAGGATGGTGCGCATCAAGGACAAGCTCGGCAGCAAGTCGATGGCCAGCGGCGAGGTCAGGCTGGAAGGTGCGGTGGCCTATCAACTGGGCGACCTTGGCCGCGGCCTCAAGCAGATGCTGGAGATGGTCAACTCGAGCCGGGTCTCGCACCTGGCGCGAGCGGCTGGGATGATGCGGCGCTGCCTCAACGAGGCGATGGCTGCCACCCGCAACAGAAACGCATTTGGCAAGAGCGTGATCGAGCATCCCCTGATGCGCCGACAGCTCATGAAGCTGATGGTGCCAACCGAGCAGGCATTATCGGCCCTGCTGTTTACCGCGTCGGTCTCGGCCAACGAGGATCAGCCGGCCGCGCAGAAAATCCTGAGGATCATGACGCCGATCTGCAAGTATCGCGCTTGCAGGGACAATGTGACGGTCGCGACCGGATCGATGGAAGCCCGTGGCGGCAACGGCTATATCGAGGACTGGCCAAACGCAAAGCTGGTTCGCGACGCCCATCTCGGCGTGCTGTGGGACGGCACCAGCAACATCAATGCGCTCGACGCCGTCCATCGATCGATCAAGAAGGAGCGGGCGCATCTCGTCCTCAATGAGGATCTCCAGACCCGCCTCAGGCAAGCCGAAGGGCTTCCGGGACAGTTCCGAACCCGTCTCGAAAGCAGTTTACGGCAGGTGTTTGCTTTCGCGGCCGAAATCGCCGATGAGCCGGATAACGAGCGGTTCTGCCGTCTCGCGGCAGGTCAGCTTTACCATGCGGTTACCATGGTGCTGTTGGCCGAGGAGGGATTGCGCGCTGCGGCTATCGGCGGCGATGCCCGTCGTCTCTTGCTCGCGCGCTTTGTTCTCGAACATCGGCTCCAGAACAATGCGCCACTCAACATCGCATCGCTGAAATGGGAAGAAGAGGCCATCGACCTGCTGCTCAGCGATGCCCCGATATCGCTGGATAAAGCCACGGCACTGCTTGTCGCCTGACGAGGCCGCTGCTGCGGCCGTCCGGCATTCCCCAAGCCCTCGCAACAGGGCCGAACATCCTGCCTGAATCCGGGCGCTTGCCGCCGCGGGGACGCGGACCCATACCCGAAATTGCGTCCCGGATGTGTTCCCCTTGACATCAAATACGTCGTATATTGCGGCTCGATTGGAGCCCGGCCGCGATAACATGACCTCTGAATTGCCGTCGAATTCGCCAGTGACGCGATCGTTTTCGTTGTCGATCGGCCAGCTGACATTCGGCAGTTTCATGCTGGTGCTGGCGGTGATCATCATCACCTCCACCGCCAGCGTCATCGCCATCCGCCATATCGATGCGACCTTCGGTGAACTGCAGCGGCTGCAGAGCGTCGGCGACCTCGCCGAGGATATCGACCGGCGCATGAACGAGTTGCGGCTGGCGGCGCGGGACTTCGTCACTGATCCCGGCACGCAGTCGGTCCAGGTCGGCGAGGCTGCGAGTTCGCTCAGCGAAGTCCTGAAGAAGACCCGGCTGGAACTGGCCCCCGAGCAGCAGGACATGATCGACGGCGTCACCGAACGGCTGTCGACCTACCGCAGCGGCATCGAGCGCATTTCCGCGCTGATCAACCGCCGGGCCGAGCTTATCGTCGCGCTGCCGCCGCTGCGCGAGAAGTTCGATGCCGCGATCGCCAATACCCCCGATCCACTGATCTCGTCGGCCTTGTTCCAGGCCCAGAGCCAGATTGCCTCGGCTTTGGTGGCGCGAAATCCATCCGCCGCAGAACTCGCGGCGCAAAGCATGCGCTCGATGCCCATTGCGGAGCCCAATCTTCGCGCGGCTGTAGACGATTATGCCCTGGGGATTATCAATATCTCGACCCGCGAACGGCAGATCTCCGATATCGACAAGGAAGTGCTGGGTGCGGAGGGCCGCCTGATCCAGCGCGTTACCGAATTGCTGCGCGAAGTCAGCGCGCGCCGCGGTCATGTGCTGTCCCGCGATTTTGCCCGGACGCTGACGGAAGCCAAATGGCAGAGCATCGTGCTCGGCACCGCCGGCGTGCTGATCGGGCTGTTCGCTGCGCTGCTGGTGGTCCGCCGCACCGTGCGCCCGCTCGCGATGATCGCGACCTCGATCCGCAAGGTCGCCGGCGGCGAGAAGAATACCTCGATTCCGCAAACCGACGTCGACAACGAGATCGGCGATATCGCACGTGCTGCCGAAGTGTTCCGGCAAACGCTGGTCGACGCCGACGCGGCGCGCGAGGCGGCGGTACGCGCGCTGGCCGAACAGCGGCTGGCCGAAGAAAGTTATCGCAAGCTGTTCGAGGCGTCGGTGGACGGAATCTACGTCACCACCCCCGGCGGCGCGCTGCTCAACGCCAACCCTGCGTTGGCACGGATGATGGGCTACGCGTCGCCGCAGGATCTGATCAAGGGCATCGGCGACGTCGCCGATTCCGTCTACGTCGATCCCCGGGCGCGGACCGAGTATGAGCGGCTGATGGAACGCTACGGTATGGTCCGCGAGTACGAGTACCAGGTACGCGGGCGGGACGGGTCGGTATTATGGCTCTCCGACAGCGCCAGTGCCGTGCGCAACGAGGACGGCGACCTGATTCGTTACGAGGGGACGGTTCGCGACATCACCGACCAGAAGCGCGCGGAAGACGCCATCGCCGAAGGCCGCCGCTTGCTGCAACAGGTGATCGATACCGTGCCTGCGGTGATCAACGTCAAGGACAGGCAGCTCCGCTATCTCCTGATGAACCGCTACATGGCCGGTATTTTCGGAATCGAGCCTGCGGAAGCCATCGGCCGCACCACGGCCGACTTGATGTCACGCTATGGCGCGGCGAAGACCGACGAGCATGACAAGCGGGTACTGGCGGGCGGCAGCGAACTCGGCTTTTACGAGGAAGAATACAAGGACTCCGCCGGCAATATGCGGCAATGGCTGGTCAACAAGCTGCCGTTGCTGGACACGGCGGGCGAGATCGAGAACATCGTGACCGTCGCGCTCGACATCGGCGATCGCAAGCGCGTCGAACTCGAGGTGCGCAAGGCCAAGGACGCCGCCGAAGGCGCGTTGCGCAATCTGCGGGAAACCCAGAACTCGCTGATCGAAGCCGAAAAACTCGCAGCCCTCGGCCGGCTGGTGGCCGGCGTTGCCCACGAGGTCAACAATCCCGTCGGCATCAGTTTGACGGTCGCCTCCGCGCTGGAACGCAAGACGGCGAATTTCACCGCCGAGGTCGGGCGCGGCGAGCTGCGTCGCTCGAGCCTGACCGAATTTCTCGAGACCAGCCGCGACGCGTCATCGCAACTCGTCGCCAATCTCAACCGCGCCGCCGAGCTGATCCAGTCGTTCAAGCAGGTTGCCGCCGATCGCAACTATTCCGACCAGCGCAGCTTCGACCTCGGCGATCTCACCGAGCAGGTGGTGATGAGCCTGCGGCCGGGCCTGCGCAAACACAATCTGACGCTCAACGTCGATTGCCAACCCAACCTGATGATGAACAGCTATCCCGGGCCCTACGGGCAGGTGCTGACCAACCTGTTCCTCAATTCGGTGGCCCACGCCTTTCCCGACGGCAAGGCCGGCACGGTCGACATCCAGGTGCGCGAGTCCGGCAAGGACAATGTCGAGGTTCTGTTTTCCGACAATGGCTGCGGCATGAGCCTCGACGTCCGCCGCCGCGCGTTCGATCCGTTCTTCACCACACGGCGCGATCAGGGCGGTACCGGACTTGGCCTGCACATCGTCTACAGCATCGTGACCAACCGCCTCGGCGGCAGGCTCGATCTCGACTCAGAGCCGGGCGGCGGCACGCGGATCCAGATGATCCTGCCGCGCACGGCGCCGCTGGAGCAGGCGGCGGAATAGCAGGCGCGATCAGCACTAATTCGTATCGGCCAGCTTGCGCAGCGTGGCGCCGAAAATCTGGCTGGCTTTGCCGACCAGCGCAGTTCCATTCATGGTGCCCCGCGTATCGGTAAACGTCCCGGTGACGCCGATGCCGACCGGGTTGGGACCGCCGAACAGCGGATTGGCATCGGGGCTGGAGGTGTGACGCTGCACCAGCACCTCGCCCTTGAAGGTGTCGCCCTTCACCGTGTAGCTGCCGGTGTAAAACAGATAGGCGTCGCCGCCGAGGATCTGGCCATCGCGGAACATAATCACGCCGCTGCCCTTGCCGACGCGCCCGTCCAGCAGGGTGACGTGGATTGAATACAGACCGTTCTTCATGGCGTCCCAATGCCGGCCTTCCGCGCCCACGGAAACCGGTCATGTTTTATGCCAAAGCGGAACCTGTCGCGTCAACGTGGCAGGTTGGCCGCGGTTGCCCGAACGGCAGGCAGGCGCCCGGAATTGCCTTCGCCATATGTCGTGAAGATGACAGTTGGTAGCGCAGAATCGAGTTGGCCCATGAAATGCATAGTCTGTTTTGCACCGGCCGGTGGGTGCTGGAGCAACAGACAGGTGAGCAACTGGATCAATTCCGGCGGCCATGCGCCGCGTCTTAACACTGAGAACGACAATCGGGGAACTTCGGGTCGCCGTCGTGCGGGCTGGCGCAAGACACCGCTGAGGCTGGGTCTGGTGGTGTTGTTGTCGGCGACCGCTGCAAAGGTCGGACACGCGCGCGACCCGGACGGGCGTTACGCCCATTCGCCGCTCAAGGAATGGTTTGACTCCTTGAGAAGCGGGAAGGGGCCGTGTTGCTCCGATGCCGACGGCAGCGCCCTCAGCGATGCCGATTGGGAATCGAGCAACGGTCGTTATCGCGTGCGGATCGAAGGCGAATGGGTCGACGTGCCCGAAGAATCCGTGATCACGGAACCCAATCGCGCCGGCCGCACCATGGTGTGGCCGATCCGCGGCTACGGTGGATTGACCATCCGCTGCTTCATGCCGGGATCAATGATGTAGCCCGCCGCGGTCTCACGCGTATTTCTTGTCGCGCTCCAGGAGCTCGATGGAAATGCCTTGCGGTCCGCGGATGAAGCAGATGCGCACGCCCGGCCGGATGGTTGTCGGCGGCTTGGTGAACTCGACGCCCTTGGCCTTGATCTCGGCGGCGACGGTGTCGATGTCCTTTACCGTCAGCCCGAAATGATCGAGGCCCTGATAGGGCGTCACCGGCGGCGTGTTGACGCCGTCGCCGGCCGCGACCGGCGCGATGAAGACGTTGGCGCCGCCGAGCTTGACGTCGATTCGCCCGGGGCCGCGGATGATCTCGCCGCCCAGAATGTCGGCAAGCCAGGCCGCGGTCGCCTCCGGATCGGGACTGCGCAGATGGACATGGTCCCAAGTTACTGTCGGCATATTGGTCTCCCCGGAATTCTTGTTGTGTTGCGATCATGGCTTGTCGCGCCGCCAATCTAGCGGCCGATTATCTGCAATTCCATCCCCTGAAGCGCGCCCCCGCCGCCGCAATATTGTCGAGCTTGCGTGCAACCATTTTGCCCGTGGATGATTAGTGAACCAGCGGCGGAACCGGACAACGGCAGTCGTGTGAGAAGCCGTACGGTGTAACGCCCGTGGGGCTTTTTTCATGCGCGGTGCGGTGACGGGTATCGCCCCCGCCGGGTGAGGGCATGGCCATGGTGATCGCCGGACGGTCGTTCGGAGCCGCGCAAGCGCGAGTGCTCGTTTTGCCGGCCATCGTGATCGCGGGATGCGCAGCTTGGATCATGCTTCCGGACCCAAGCGATGCCGAGGGCAGCGCGGCAGCAGAACCTTCTCCAGTCATCTACGCGCAGAATGTGTCTCTGGTTGAGGATGGGGCGATTGCCGCCTCGGCTGGGTCGCCGGACCCGGCCCAGGCCGCAGCGCCCGGCGCGGTGACCGCGCCGCTGTCGATCGCGCCGGAAGCGAAGTCTCCGATCGAGGGCTTGAGGATTTCGTCGCAATCGTGGCGAAGGGGCGGTCTCGGCTCGAAGGCGCTGGTGACGTTCACACTGCGCAATGCCAACGATTATGCGGTCAAGGATATCGAGATTGCTTGCGCTTTTACCCGCCGCGACGGCAGCCACCTGACCGACCGGCGGCGGGTGATCCCCGACACCGTGAACACCAGGAGCCGGAAGGTCTATTCGGGTGTGCTGGTCGGGTTCGTCAACGTTAACGCAAACAAGGCGAAATGTTCGCTGGTGACAGCCAGCCGAACCTAACCGTGCGTACCCGAAAATGTGATCGGCGGTGTTGAACCTTTGGGGGTGTCCCGGGAACTAATCGGCATATCTCCAGTTAGCGAATGAACCGCGCGCACGGCGCGGGGGGAGCCCACGTCAATGCCGGTAGCGCGTTATTTCCTGTTTGTCGGCGGCGTGCTGCTTGCGCTGCTGTTTGCGCTGGATGCGTTCGCCCCGCAGCAGGTTGCAGTGGCCAGCAATTCCGCCCCCCCGATCGACAAGACCGTGGTGCGGATCCGCTCCGACCAGAAATTGCCGGATCGCGTGGTCTACGACATGAGCCTTCCCACCATTGTTCCGCCGGCTGCCCAGACCCAGGTTGCGGCGGCGCCGGCTGGTCCGATCGTCGATATCAACGCGCAGGCGCGGGTGCGTGACAGTTTTGCCCAGTTCGTGCCGGCCGAAGCCAAGAAGCTTGAAAAGCAGCACGAGCCGCAGGCCCCGCGCAAGCGCAAGATCGCGAAGGTCCGTTCGGCCCAACCGATGCGTGTCGCCCAGCAGCAGCACTTCGGCTTTTTCGGGAACAACACCTGGTAAGGGTCCAGCGCGCCTTTCGTGGAGCGCGTTCGGGCAGCCCGGCTGACGCTTAGCGCGGCAGCTGCGGAATCTTGTCGACAAAGCGGTTGAAGCAGGTCAGCCGCTCGTCTTCTTCCTTCAGGAACCGGCATTCACTGACGCTCTTGGCGGCCGCCGGCTTGGGCTTGGGCTGCGGCGGAAAGACGCCGTCGTAGCAGCTCAGGCGCTCCTTGGTCGCGTCATCGATGTCCTGGCACGCCTGCAATCTCTGGGCGACGGACAGGGGCTTGCCGGGCGCCGGTTTTGCCGATTTCTTCTCGGCTGCCGGCTTTTTCGATCCGACCTGCACCAGCGGCTTGCCGCCGACGGTCGGAACAGGGGCCGGCTTGGCCGGCGCGGCGGGAGTGGTCGCTCCCTGAGAAAACGCCGCGGCCGGATACAGGATCGCCAGCGCCAGGATCATCTTTCTCATGTCAGTCAGCTCTCGAATGCGTGGTTTGCCGGTCCGGCCTTGCGCCGAACTGGCGCACTCGGAGAGATTCGAACTCCCGACCCTCGGAATCGAAATCCGATGCTCTATCCAGCTGAGCTACGAGTGCGTGTAGCCCGCCCGATTACCAGACTTGTCCGGGCAGGGCCAGCAGCGGCAGAAGGCTAGAGAGGTTAGTAACAGGCGTGCCGGCCGCCCTGGCCGACGTAGGCGGCGGCGCTCTGGCGGCAGTAATTGGTCGAAGGGCCGTCATAATAGGCAAAGGTGCCGGGCTGGGGGCCGGGACCGTAATTATGGAGGTAGCTGATCGGGTACGGCAGCGGCCAATGGCGGTGGTGACGATTATGGCGGGCATCCGCCAGGCTGGGGGCGAGCGCTGCGGCGGCGAACAGGGCGGCAGCGATCAAAAACTTGGCTTTGGTCATTTCGATTCTCCGGAAGTCCTGCTGGAACCTAGACAATTTTCGCCGGTCCGGGGGCTATTCTACGCAAAATGATCGGAAAAGCTCAGGAAAAGCTGCGGAAAACGGGCAACACTCCGCCAATTTTTAGCCCCCAAGGGATGCTTAACGAATTCCCAACACAGTCCGGCCAGAGTTCTGCGGTCAGGTCCGCCCGTCACGGACCGGGCCATCCCGCGTCCGCCACGCCATCCGGTTCCCGATCGATCCATGCGCATCACGTCTCTTGCCCTCTTGGCCCTCTCGATCCTGGTCGCGTCGCCGGCGCGCGCCGATCTGCATATCACGCGTGATCACGGCGGCTATGTCGAGGAATACAAGGCCAAGTACAAGCGCATCCGCGACCGCAAGGAGCGCGTCATTATCGACGGCATCTGCAATTCGGCCTGCACGCTGGTGTTCGGCATCGTGCCGATGAACAAGATCTGCGTGACGCCGAAGGCGAGCCTCGGCTTCCACCAGGCCTATTACGACAAGGCCTTCACCTTTGGCATCAAGGTCACGAGTTCCGACGGCACGTCGGACCTGATGTCCTATTACCCCGATACGGTGAAGGACTGGATCCGCCGCAACGGCGGGCTCACCACCGAAATGAAGAAGATCAAGAACGGTGGCGAGCTCTGGAAGATCGTCGATCCCTGTCCGGAAGAGTTCTGAGCCTCAAGCCAGTTCAATCGATCCCGACATGACCGGGACGCAGCGGCCGCCGATATAGGTCGCGGTCACCACGCCATCCTTCTTTTCGGCCTCTGCCAGCAACAGGCTCGGCCGGCCCATCTCCACGCCTTGCGCGATGGATTTGGAAAGATGCAGGTTCTGCTCTCGCCGCAGCTTCGCGAGCAGGCCGATCAGCGCGACGTTGGCGCTGCCGGTGGCGGGGTCTTCGGGAATACCACGATGCGGCGCGAACATGCGCGCGCGGACCTGGATGTCGGCTTCGTCGACCTGCGTGTAGATCAGCGTGCTGGTCGCCGGATATTTTGAGACTTCCTGCGCGAAAATCTCGGCGCGTCCGCCAGCGCGCGCCAGTGCGTCCCGGCTCCTGAGTTCGACCAGAATGAACGGCGCACCGCAGGACGCGATGCAGGGACGGTGGTTTGTGGTCAGAATGTCGTCCGGCGAAAGCGAGCAGGCCCGCGCCACGAGGTCGACGGGCACTTCGTCCGTCACCGAAAGCGGTTGCGGAGACGCCAGCCGCGCGCCGGAGACCGTTCCGCCATCCTTCAGCAGCGAGATCGGCACCAGGCCCGCTTTTTCCTCGAAGATCACATGGTCGCCGTTCACAGGGCGGCCGTAGCTCTTGCCTTCGCGCGCAAGTGCGAAAGCGGTGCCGACATTGGGATGCCCGGCGAACGGCATTTCATGGCGCGGCGTGAAGATGCGCACCTCGGCGGTATGCGCAGGGTCTTTCGGCGGCAGCACGAACGTCGTTTCCGCCAGGTTGAACTCGGCGGCGATGGCCTGCATCTGTTCGGACGACAGGCCCTCGGCATTGAGGACAACGCCCAGCGGATTGCCCGCGAATTGCTGTGTGGTAAAGACATCGACGGTGACGAAATTCAGGCGCATGACCTTTTCCATTTTGCGTTTGCAACGCAAAATCTATCATCGGCGGCCGGCAATGACGCGTGGAAAATCTCGGAGCAATCCGGCTAAAACGTCATCACGCCTCGGATCGATTCACCGCGCTTCATCAGTTCGAACGCGTTGTTGATTTCAGTGAGCGGCATCACATGTGTGATCATCGGATTGATCTAAATATTGCCCGCATGTCCTATGGCGCGAGGGACCCGCGCGATCAGCCCTTGCCGCATAGCATATGATCGGGCACTACGCTTCCGCAAATGGATCGTGATCTTGAAAAATTTGCCGCACGCGCGGCGCCGGCGATCTTCGTCGTGCTGTGGAGCACCGGCTTCGTCGCCACCAAATACGTGGTCAACAACGCCGATCCCTTGACCTACCTTGCGATCCGGATGGCGCTGGTGGTGGTCTTGATGGCGGTGATCGTCGCGATCGTGCGGCCGCGATGGCCCGATCGCATCGGCATTTTTCACAGCGCGGTCGCCGGCATTCTGGTGCACGGCTTCTATCTCGGTGGCACCGCGATCGCGATCGCGCATTCGATTCCCGCGGGGCTGTCGGCGCTGATTCCTGGATTGCAGCCGATCCTGACCTCCACCCTCGCCAACCGCTGGCTCGGCGAACGCGTCACGCCGATTCAATGGGCAGGGTTGCTGCTCGGGCTCGCTGGCGTCGTGCTGATCCTGCACAACCGGCCGATGAGCGGCGACGCGGGTTGGGGCTGGCTTGCTTCCGGTGTGTCGCTGGTCAGCATCACGCTCGGCACGCTCTATCAGCGGCGCTACTGCAACGCGATCGACTGGCGTGCGGGCAATCTCGTGCAATATGTCGCGGTCACGATTTTCTTTGGGATCGGGGCATGGCTGTTCGAGAACAATGTGGTGCGCTGGACCACCGAGTTCGTGTTCGCGCTGAGCTGGCTGGTCGTCGTGCTGTCGATCGGTTCGATCGGGTTGCTGTACTGGCTGATCCGCCGCTCGGCCGCGACGTCAGTGGCGAGCCTGTTCTATCTGGTGCCGGCGGTGACGGCGTTGATGGCCTACGTGCTGTTTGGCGAGCGATTGGATGCGATCGCGATCGTCGGCATGACCGCCTGCGCGGCCGCGGTGTTTCTGGTCAACCGGCGGACGGCTTGAGAATGCCTCAGCCAGTACGAATGCTCGCATAGGCCGCCAGCGCGCGTTCGCGACCAACCTTGTGATCGATGATGGGCCGCGGATAGGTTTTGCCGAGTTCGATGCTGGCGCTCACGAGTTCAAGCGGCGTCGCGGTCCAGGGTTGATGG
>JBOHIT010000616.1:0-4419 GCA_050726155.1 Bradyrhizobium sp. | reverse complement strand
GGTTCAGCGTCGCCGCCGACTGGCGGTACGCCATCAGCTGGCGCTGCGGATCGGGAATCCGCGCTTCCGGCGTGAAGGCGATGTCGTTGATGATGTCGCCGCGATAGCTCGGCAGCTCGACGCCGTTGATCTTCTCGGTATTGGACGAGCGCGGTTTTGCAAACTGCCCGGCGATGCGGCCGACTTTCACGACCGGCAGCGCGCCGGCGTAGGTCAGCACCACGGCCATCTGCAGCAGCACGCGGAAAAAGTCGCGGATGTTGTTGGCGCCGTGCTCGGCAAAGCTCTCGGCGCAGTCGCCGCCCTGCAGTAAAAACGCTTCGCCGGCGGCGACGCGCGCCAGCGATTTCTTCAAATTGCGGGCCTCACCGGCGAACACCAACGGCGGAAACGTCGCCAGCTGCGCCTCGACATCGGCCAATGCCTTGGCATCGGGATAGTCGGGCACTTGCAGCACCGGCTTGGCGCGCCAGCTATCGGGCGTCCAGCGTTCGGACATGGCGTTAACTCCTGAGCAAAAACCGCAACTTACACGCGGTTGCGAAGGGCCGCGTTATACACAGGGCCCGGCCGAACCGCCATTAGATTTCCACCTGCCCCGTCAAGCCCTTGCGGGCGCCCCGTCAAGCCCTTGCAGCAAAAGCCGAATTCGCATTTGCTAAGGTGAAATCGCGAATGCGAAGAGGAAATCGCGGGTGGCCGAGCCGGGGCTGGACGACGTATTCATCGACGATATCACGCTTCCTTCGTCGGATGGCTATCCGCTGGGGGCGACGCTGTTTTTGCCGCGCGGGGCCAAGCGCCACGCGGTCCTGATCAACTCGGCGACCGCCGTCCACCGCAAGGTCTATCGCGGCTTTGCCGGCTACCTCGCCAAGCGCGGCTGCGCGGTGCTGACCTATGACTACCGCGGCACGGGCGATTCCCGGGCCAAGTCGATGACCGGTTACAACCAGCCGAAATCGCTGGTCGGCTTCAACGCCTCGATGTCGGACTGGGCGTCGCAGGATGTCACCTCGGCGGTGGCCTGGATGCGCGAGCGCTACAAGGCGCTGCCGTTTGCCTATGTCGGGCACTCCTTCGGCGGCCAGGCGCTGGGCCTGCTGCCGAACAACACCGAGATTTCGCGCGCGCTGTTGATCGCTTCGCAAGCCGGTTACTGGAATCTGATCGCGAGACCTGAGCGCTATCGCATTTATGCGATGCTGAAATTTGTCGGCATTCCCCTCACCCGCATGCTCGGCTACGCGCCGGGCTGGGCCGGGCTCGGCATGGACCTGCCCAAGAACGTGATGCTGCAATGGGCCGGCTGGGTGATGAACCCCCGCTACATGTTCGACGACAAGAACCTCGCGACCTTGCAGAATTTCGGGAAATACAACGGCGCGTTGCGGGCGCTGTGCATGTCCGACGATCCCTGGGCGACGCGGCCGGCGGTGGAGTTGCTGTGCTCGGGGTTTACCACGATCAAGCCCGAGATCATCACGGTGACACCCAAGGACACCGGCGTCAGCAGAATCGGCCATTTTGGATTCTTTCGCCCTGAGCATCGCGACACGCTTTGGCGCGGGGCAGCGGAATGGATCGAGGCGGCGGGGTGATATTACTGTCGTCCCGGCCTTGAGCTCAGATGCGCAATTGCGCATCAGGGATCGCGGTCGCTTCGCTCACTTGTCCGGGACGACGAAAATTTTTCCGCTTGTCCTTTTTCATTGTCATTGCGCGCGCAGCGAAGCAATCCATAGCGCCACAAGCGGAGGGATGGATTGCTTCGCTACGCTCGCAATGACGGAGGCTTCGAGCGTCGCTTACTTCCGCAGTCAACCGGGCCGGAATTGTTCCCGTCTTCGAGGACATTCATTCGGGAAAAAGCGGAACATGCGCATGCGCCACGCATTGAATGCGGACAGCCAGAAGGAGGACAGAATGTTCAAGAAATCACTGATCGTTGCGGCGTCGCTCGCGTTAGCTTCGTCCGCGTTTGCGCAATCCGGAACCAGATCGCCGGGCGCATCGGATAGCTCGCCGGGCCACCAGATGCAGGATGCCAAGAGATCAACGGCTCCGGGTGCGTCGGAATACGCGCCGGGTCACAGGATGCAGAATGCCAAGAAGTCGACGGCGCCGGGCGCATCGGAATATGCGCCGGGTCATCAGACCACGGGTAGCAACACCAAGAAGCGCTAAATCAGGAAGGGCTCGGCCTCGCGGCCGGGCCCTTTTTTTACCAACGCCCGGACGGTGAACGCCGGCTCAGGCGTCCACATTCGTACGCTGAACTGCGTCGAACAGATCCGCTTGCGTATAGGACTCCACCGCGGAGGGCTCGTCGATCGGCTCCAGGCTGGCGGCCCTGTCGTTCAAGAACTTGATGCCGTAGGTCTTGCCGCGGCGCCAGACGACTTCGCAGGATTGCAGCTTCGGGCGATCGCGCACCAGCGCCAGGCTGAACTTGTCGCGAACGTCGATCGCGACATCGGTGACGATTCGCGCACCGCCCGGCGAGACGTCGAGCACGAAGCATTCGCGGTTGGTTACGCCGTCGTCGACCGTCATCCAGGCCGGCTGCTTGTGCAGCTGCCGTCGCGGTTCGCGCACTACCTTCGTTCTGGACTCATCAACGGACATCAAGACCATCCCGTTACGGAATTATCAGAGCGCCAGAGTGTGGGTGATCCCGTAAAGGTCTTGTTAGGGTTTTGAATTGGAATTTATCGATTCCGAAGGCAGACGGTCGGCCGGAAAGGCCTAAAGGCTCCCGGCAAGAACCGGAATGCAAGAATCGGGAATGATGGGGCATGTGGCAAAGGATCGTCCTGGGCTCTCTCGGATTGTTCATGGCGTTCAGCGCGGGCGGGCACCTACAATCATGGATCGATGAAGGGAAGGTTTGGCGCAAATCAAAAACATTCGGTTGGACGCTGCTGTCGTATGACGAAGTGCCGTTCTCCTATGTCTTCCAAATCAGCTATTACATTCTCATCACGCTGGGCGGGCTCTTATTCGTCTGGTTGACGCTTGGTCCCAAACGGAAGCAGCCGTAGCGCCTGGCAACCGAAGCGCGCGCCTGCCGCTCAAATTTGAAATCCGGTGGGCATCGCGAACGATCGCGTTTCATTTCCTGAAGCTGACGACGAACCGCCTGATCGCCAACGCATCCCGTACCTCGGCCGTTGCTGCCAACTGAGGCCGACCGGCTCGGGCGCTAACCGCGGGCCATTGTGACGTCGGTCACGGTGGCGGCCCTGCCATTGTGGTAATTACCCGTCATCGCAAGCGGCGTTGCCGCAATGAACGGGAGACCGACATGAAGACCGACAATCGCGAACTCAAGACCAGCGAACTCGATGCCGTGAACGGTGGCATGAAGTGGACCCGGGGCACGGCTAACGCCGATGTGATCGACGCCCGCGGCGGCCAGTTCAACTTCCTCGGCCTGCACATGACGTTCGACGTCAAGGGCAACGTCAGCAGCATCGGCTGGGGCTAGTTTTAACGCGGCGGCTCGGACATCCCGCACCGCCGCATGCAAGGAACCGATATTCCCTGAGGGAGTTTAATTTCCATGACCGAGCCCATGCCATTGCTGATGGAAAATTCGATCCAGATCGCCTGGGATTATCTCGAGGCGACCGGCGAACTCGGTGATGCCGAGGTCGCGGCGCGCTTCCTGACGGATGCCGTCGAGATGATGATCAAACGCGGCGAAACGCGAAAGCTGATGCTCGCGAACCGGGCAATCGACGCCTACAAATGGTTCAAGATCGAGCGCCCGTTGTCGCTGGTGTCCTGAGCGCGCGTCTCTGTGTGATCCAGCCCACTGTGCGTCTTGTGGGAGACGGCTAGCTTGCCGATATGACGAGCGATCATCGCTCCTCCCCGATGAAACGGAGAAGATTAGTGGCCAACGAAAATCGCGAACTGAGCAAGGATCAGCTGGAGTCCATCAACGGCGGCATGAAGTGGACGCGTGGGCACAAGAGCCCCAACGTGATCGACGCTCGCGGCGGCATGGTCACGGTGATCGGCTGGACCTTCACCTTCGACGTCAGGGGTAACGTCAGCAGCATCACGCATTAAGCCATTCAGCGCGCAGCCTTGCGCGAGATCGAGTCCGTCAGCGGCGGCACCGACCCCAGCAACGCAAGCGATGCGTTCGCCAGCGCATTGGGCGGTGCGGGGACAAAGAAGCCGTCGCGCAAGATTGCCTAATAGCAGACATCGAGCCGGGGCTCTTACCCGGCCTGCCCTGAGGACCCCGGTCCGCGATGTGTCGCGGACGGTGTCAAACGTGCCTGGGATCGTTTAGACGAAAGTTGCCGTCGCCGCTGGAACAAACGCTTCGATTCAAACTTGAATCTGCGTTCCACGGAGTCCCCAGGCCATGACTGGAATGCTGTCAACCGTACCCTATGGCGC
>JBOHIT010000615.1:0-28394 GCA_050726155.1 Bradyrhizobium sp. | reverse complement strand
ATCCCGGTGGGCGAGATCCCCAGCAGCCTGGCGAAGCAACAAAGCGCATTTTGTGACATCAGGCTCGTCGATTCTGCCGACAAAGAGGTCCCGATTGGTGCACCGGGAGAGTTGGCCATTCGCAGTCCAACTTTGTTTTCCGGCTATTGGAAAGCTGATGACACCAACGCGCGCGATTTTCGCAGCGGGTGGTTTCACATGGGCGACGTGTTTCGGCGCAATGACGACGGCTCGCTCGATTTCGTCGATCGCGCCAAATACATGATCAAGACTGGCGGCGAAAATGTCTATCCTGCCGAGATCGAACGCGTTTTGATGAGCGATGTACGGATCACCGAGGCCGCGGTCGTGCGTGTCCCCGACGTGAAATGGGGCGAAGTTCCCGTGGCATTCGTGTCACGCGGCGACACGACGGTCACCGAGGCCGATTTGCTTGCTCTGTGCCGGCGCGATCTTGCCGGATACAAATGTCCCCGGCAGTTCCGGTTCATCGATCTTTTGGAATTTCCGCGGTCCACCAGCGGCAAGGTTCAGCGCCACGAGCTCGAAGCCAGGCTGGCGGGCGAAAGGCAATGAACGCTGCGAACGGGCGAACAACTGATGCGGAAACGCCCATCAGTTCCTCGCGTCGCAATATTAGTCGAACGAAAACTGCCCGCGGTAAGGCACCGCAATCGGGGACGGAAACATGAATGTTGAAGAAGCCATTTTGACGCGGCGCTCAGTCAGGCGATTTCTTCCCAAGCCGATATCAGAATCGATCGTGCGTGAACTCATCGAGGTCTCGGCACGTGCGCCAAGTGGACACAACATCCAACCCTGGAAGGTCTACGCGATCGCGGGTGAGGTAAAGGAGCGACTCTGCGCGGACATCCTGAAGGCCGCCGAGACCGAGCCGGACAAGCATCAGCCGGAATATGAGTATTATCCGACCGAATGGCACGAGCCCTATATCGGGCGCCGGCGCGAACTGGGCTACGACCTTTACTCAAAACTTGGTATTGCTCGCGACGACGTCGCCGCGCGCACATTGCAGATGAACCGCAACTATCTGTTTTTCGATGCCCCGGTCGGACTTTTCGTGACGATGGACCGCCGCTTAAACACCGGCAGCTATATCGACATGGGAATGTTTTTGCAGAACATCCTGCTCGCCGCGCGCGGTCATGGTCTGCACACCTGCGGCCAGGCCGCGTTCACCTGGTATCACGACATCATCCGCAAGCATCTTTCGTTTGACGGCACCGAAATCCTGATTTGTGGCGTGGCGCTGGGTTACGAGGACACGGCTGCGCCCGAAAACAAACTCGTCACCAAGCGGGTGCCGGTCGACACCTACGCCAAGTTCCTTGGATTCTCCGGCAGCAGCGCGGGTGTCGCTTCGGCGCGCACGATAGCCGGAAACTGACTTCACGCATGACCCCGGGCGGAGACCAAATGCCTTCCATTCGTAAAGAAACGCTACGCGGCAAGGTCGCGGTGATCGGTATCGGAATGTCGCCGGTTGGCAAGGTGCCGGGAAAGAGCCCGTTATGGCTCGCCGCCGACGCCGCAAAGAAGGCGCTGGCCGATGCCGGCATCGGGAAAAACGAGATCGACGGCGTGCTGTCGAGCCATGCCTTCGCTTCTCCCTTCCATCGATTCAGCGTTGCGTTCAGCGAGTATTTTGGTATTCGGCCAACCTTTTCGAACACGCTTCAGGTGTCCGGCGCGACGGCGGCGACGATGTTCAATATTGGCGCCGCTGCCATTCATGGCGGCCTCGCCGAGATCGTACTCGTGGTTGGCGGCGACAGCCTACTGACCGGCCTGACCCCGGATATGGCGCTGCGCTCGATGACGGAAAGCCGCGATCAGCAATACGAGATGCCGTTCGGCATTCCTGTCGCGAACACCTTCGCCATGACCGCGCATCGTCACATGAAGGATTACGGCACCACACCGGAGCAACTCGCGGAAGTCGCCGTAATCCAGCGGCGTCACGCGATGCGTACCCCCGGCGCGCAGCAGACTACCCCGATCACGGTGGACGACGTGCTAAGCTCAGGCATGGTGACAACGCCGTATCACAAGCTTGACTGTTCACTGATATCGGATGGCGGCGCGGCATTCATTCTGACATCGGCCGAATATGCGAAGACGCTCGGCATCAAAAAACCGATTTATATTCTTGGCGGCGGCGAGTGTTACACCCACGAACATATTTTCCTGATGCCGTCGCTGACGACCACCGGCGCGGTCGAATCGAGCCGCAGGGCTTACGAGATGGCGGGATATGGCCCAAAAGATATCAACGTTGCCGGCGTATACGACTGCTTCACCGGTACCGTTATCATGATGCTGGAAGATCTCGGTTTCTGCCCCAAGGGCGAGGGCGGCCGCTTCGTCGAAGACGGACAGATGACCTATGGCGGCCAAATTCCGTCAAACACTCATGGCGGATTGTTGTCATTCGCGCATTCGGGAATGCCTGGATCGCTGTTTCATTTCCATGAGGTGATCGCGCAACTGCGCGGCCAGTGTGGCGGGCGTCAGGTGCCAGACGCCCAACTCGGGCTGGTCCACAGCCTCGGTGCCGGTTTTGCAACTAACGCCACCACCATCCTGGGAACGGAGAACACGCTGTGATCTCGCCTGAGGACGCCATGAAGAAACCGATGCCCGCGCCCGACGCAGATTCTGCGGCCTTCTGGCGCGGCATGCGCGACGGCGCATTGCTGCTGCAGCACTGCGGCGATTGCGGCAACGTGCAATATTATCAGCAAGCGATGTGCCGCGAATGCGGCGGCGACAATCTTGCGCATCGCGGGGCGAGCGGACACGGCAAGGTGCATTCCTTCAGCGTTGTGCATCGAGCGCCAGGACCGGCCTTCAAGGCCGACGTTCCCTATGCGGTTTTGCTGGTCGACCTTGAAGAAGGACCGCGGATAATCAGCACCTACACAGGCGGCAAGCCCGAAGATGTCGTGTTCGACATGGAGGTGATGCTGGTCTGCGAAAAGGTCAGTGACGAGATCACACTGCCCCGCTTCAGGCGGGCCTGACTTCAGACCCGCATTGGCTACATCCGGAATACGCCGAACTTCGTTTTCTTCACGGGCGTCCGCCCCGCGAGATCCAGCAGCAGCGCCATGACGTCGCGGGTCTCGACCGGATCGATCACCATGTCGCACCACAAATGGCGGGCGTAGTTATAGGGATCGGCGAACGCCTCAAAATCCCTGCGGATTGGTTGCTTGAATTCCTCACGCTGCTCGTCGGTCCAGGAGGTGCCTTCGCGCCGGTGAATGTTGTCGCGCACCATGGCGAGCGTTGTCGCTGCTTGCTCCGGCCCCATCAGGGCGGCGTGGGCGCTCGGCCACATCAGCGTGGCGTTCGGTTTGAACGCACGGCCAAGCATTGCGAAATAGGCCGCCGCGTATGATCCGCCGGTAATGATGGTGTATTTCGGAACATCGGCGCATGCCATGGCGGTCATGAACTTCGCACCATGCTTAGCGATACCTTGCCGCTCGACAGCGGACCCGACCATAAAGCCGGAGACGTCGACCAGGAACAGCAGCGGTATATCGCGCTTGCAGCACAATTCGATGAAGTGCGCACCCTTGATCGCACTTTCGGAGAACAGTACGCCATTATTGGCCAGAATACCGATCTCGAAGCCGCTGATGCGGGCGAACCCGCACACTATGGTTTCGCCGTGAAGATGCTTGAGCTCCTGAAAGCGGCTGCCATCGATGAGACGTGCGACGATCTCCCGGTTGTCCGTGGGGATACGTTTGTTGGCGCTAACAATTCCGTAGATCTCCTCTGGAGCGTAGCACGGCGGTTGGGGCTCTAGTGGAGTCCAGCGCAATTGTGGCGCCTCACCGAGATTGGCCACGATGTTGCGCGCGATCGCCAGCGCATGACTGTCATTCTCCGCAATATGATCGGTCACGCCGCTGACGCGGCTGTGCATCTCCGCGCCACCGAGCGGTTCGATATCGATCACCTCCCCGGTCGCCGCGAACACCAATTGCGGGCTACCGAGAAACATCGCCCCCTGATTGCGCACGATCACCACCTCGTCGCAGAGCGCCGGGATATACGCGCCGCCCGCGGTCGAGGGTCCGTGAACAATGGCGATCTGCGCGATGTTCGCTGCCGACATCCTCACTTGATTGTACATGATCGATCCGGCCTGCCCTTCGTCCGGAAAGATATTGGCAATGTCTGGCAGGAAGCCACCGCCTGACTGCACCATGGTGATGCAGGGCAGCCGATGCTGCCAAGCGAACATCTGGGCGCGGGTATGCTTCTTCGTCGTCATACCGAACAGCGTCCCGCCCTTGACGGTGGCGTCATTGACCATGAGCATGCAGCTGCGCCCGCAGACTTGTCCAACACCGGTGATGATCGTCGCGCCCGGCGGCACGCCGTCGTACATCCCCTCGCCCGCCAGGTGGCCGAACTCAAGAAACGACGAACCGGGATCGATGAGCGCCGAAATGCGTTCGCGCGGCAGCAATTGGCCTCGCGACTTGTGCAGGGCGCGAGCCTTGGCGGAACCGCCACGGTTGGCTTCCGCCCGGCGCCTGTGAAGTTCGGCGATCCGTTCCAGGTAATGCGCGCGATTGAGCTTGAACTCGTCCGACCCGGTCGCGACAGCGGATTTCATCGCAGTCAACTGGCTGTCCCCAAAACTGATTGCAAGCCAAGAAATGCGGGCTTGATCGTCTTCATGATTTTCTACCATTTGTTCGTTTTCGAACGATTGTTAGGTTGAAATCCTAGGCGGTTCTGCCTAAAGATAGCAAGCAATTGATGCTGCCGACCGACAGCCGGCTGCCTCCTAAACAACAATTCGACGACGTTCCCCTAGAGGGTTTCCAATTCTCAACTTAGGACAACGCAGGTTTCGGCCGGCGGCGGAGTTCCAACATGGACTTTGATCTTACGCACGAGCAGCGGCAAATTTACGAATACGGCGATATGGTCGCGAAGCAATTCGATCGCAAATACTGGATGGAATGCGCCGACAAGCACGTATTCCCTCAAGCCCTTTACAGCAAGGTTGCGGAGGATGGCTTCGTCGGAACGATGGTGCCTGAGGAATACGGCGGATCGGGACAAGGCATGGTCGAGATGCACCTGTTCCTTGAGGGATTGTCGAACAACGGCATTCCACTGCTCAATCTTGTCGTGGGTGCCGCGATGAGTTTAGGGTTCATGGCCAAATACGGCAGCGAGGCGCAGAAGATGCGCTATCTGCCCGACGCGTGTGGCGGCAAGACGCGCTTTTGCTTCGCAATCACTGAGCCCGACGCAGGGACCAACACGATTCGTACGTCCACCATGGCAAAGAAGCGCGGCAATCGCTTCGCGCTGAGCGGTCAGAAGACATTTATCACTGACGCCGATGGCGCCGACTACGCGCTGGTGGTGACGCGAACGACAGCGCACACCGAGGTTCAGAAGAAAACCGATGGCTTCACCCTGTTTGTGGTTGATCTGAAAGCCAAGGGGGTGGAGAAGCAATACATTCCGGTGAGCATTCCGGCCCCGGAAACACAATGGCAGGTGTTCTTCGATGATGTCGATCTCGGGCCGGAAGACATCGTTGGCGAAGTCGACAAAGGATTTGGCATTCTATTCAAGAGCCTTAATCCCGAACGTATTCTCGTCGGTTCGATTTCCTGCGGTCTCGGCCGTTATGCCCTGAACCGCGCAGTCGAATACGCCAAGGAGCGCCGGGTTTTCAACAACGTGCCAATCGGATCTTATCAGGGCTTGCAGCATCCGCTGGCAAGCGCCCGCACCGATGTTGAGTTGGCGTCGCTCATGACGTTGAAGGCCGCCTGGATCTTCGATCAGGGCCGCGAAGCCGGCGAATTCTCCAACATGGCCAAGCTCGCTGCCGCTGATGCCGGCATCAAGGCCGTTGATACTGCGCTGCAGTGCTTCGGTGGAAACGGCTTTACCAAGGAATACGGCATCTTCGATATCTACCCGCTGGTGCGATTGCTGAAGACTGCCCCGCTCAATCGCGAAATGATCCTTAATTACATCGGCGAGCATGTGATGGGCTTACCTCGCAGCTATTGAAGTACGGCCCGAAAGCAACGACGAATTTCTAAGACGCGCTCAATCAGGAAAGTTATCTGCGATGTCTCTCATGAAGTCCGACGTGTCCGTTGCGAGCGAGGAGTATCGCCGCAACCGGGACGCTTACAGCGTGAGAATCGCCGATCTACATGAGCGCCGCGCGGCGGCACGGCTGGGTGGCCCCGAACGTGCCCGTCAGTTGCACAAGGAGCGCAAACAGCTGCTGCCGCGTGAACGGATCGCCGCTCTGCTCGATCCCGGCTCGCCGTTCCTCGAATTTTGCCAGCTTGCGGGCGAAGGCATGTACGACGGCGTGCCGCCTGGCGGCAGCATTATTACTGGCGTTGGGATGATATCGGGCCGTGCCTGCATGATCATCGCCAACGACGCCACGGTGAAAGGCGGCACCTACTACGGCATCACCTGCAAGAAGCACGTCCGCGCGCAGAAATTCGCCTGGCAACACCGCCTGCCCTGCGTCACCATGGTGCAATCCGGCGGCGCCAACCTGCCGGACCAGCCCAACATTTTTCCCGACGACGGACAGTTCGGATCGATCTTTTATAACCAGATCCGGATGTCGAGCGAGGGTATCGCGCAGATCGCAATCGTCCACGGGCCCTCAACCGCCGGCGGCGCTTACATGCCGGCGCTCTGCGACGAGACCGTCATTGTTCGCAATCAGGGCGCCATGTTCCTGGGCGGACCGCAACTCGTCTATGCCGCGACCAAGGAAGAGGTCGGCGTAGAAGCGCTCGGCGGAGGTGAAATGCACAGCCGCGTCAGTGGCGTCACCGACCATCTGGCGGAAAGCGACAGCCACGCGATTGCGATTACCCGCGATATCGTCGCCAATCTCGGTGACATTCCCGCGCAACGGTGGAACGTGGCGCCGACGCGTGAGCCGCGCTTCGACCCCAGGGATATTTATGGACTGATCAGCACGGACCCGCGTATTCCCACCAACAATCGAGAGATTGTTGCGCGGCTGGTCGATGGCAGCGAGTTTCACGAATTCAAGCCGCTATATGGCGAAACCCTGATCACCGGGTTTGCGCGTATCATGGGGTTTGAAATCGGAATCCTTTGCAACAATGGCGTCCTGTTTTCCGAATGCGCGCTGAAGGCGACCCACTTCATCGACCTCTGCTGCAAGCGCAATATCCCGCTGCTGTTCATGGCCGACGTCACCGGCTTCATGGTCGGGCGCGAGGCTGAAGAAGGCGGCATCGCCAAGCACGGCGCCAAGATGATCACGGCGATGGCCAGCGCCAACGTGCCGAAATACACGCTGATCATTGGCAATTCCTACGGCGCCGGCTATCTGGCGATGTGTGGCCGCGCTTTCAAGCCGCATGCGATGATGATGTGGCCGCACGGACGTTCCGCAATCATGGGGCCGGATCAGGCTGCGAATACGCTCGCCATGGTCAAAGACGATATCCATAAACGCGATGGCACGAGCTGGACCGATGAGGAGCGTGAGACTTACCGCGCGCCGGTGCGCAAGACCTTCGAGGATTTTGCGAACGCCTATAACTTCGCACGCAACACCTGGTGCGACATGGTGATCGATCCGCTCGAGACCCGCAACGTGATGGCGCTGCTGCTCGACCTGGCCGGACGCCTGCCACAGCAGGAAACCGACTTCGGCGTGTTCAGGATGTGATGACAGAGGATATCGTTCCGTGTTCAAGAAAATCCTGATTGCCAATCGTGGCGAAATCGCCTGCCGGATCGCGCGAACCTGTCATCGGCTCGGGGTTGCGGTTGCCGGCATTCACTCCACGGCCGACGCCGACGCCTTGCATGTGAAGATGATCGGCGAATCCATCGAGATTGGAGGCGCCGCCGCGTCCGACAGCTACCTGCGGATCGATGCGGTGATTGCCGCAGCGAAAGCGACCGGCGCCCAGGCCATCCATCCCGGCTTTGGCTTCCTCGCGGAGAATGCCGCGTTCGCCCGTGCAGTCGAGGCGGCAGGTCTGGTTTTTATCGGGCCGACACCGGATGTGATCGAACGGCTCGGCGACAAGGCCTCTGCTAAGAAGGAGGCTGAGGCGGCCAACGTGCCGATCGTCCCCGGCAGCAAGACGCCCAGTGAGGACGCCGCCGAGATTGCCCGGATCGTGCAGGAAGTCGGGCTTCCGGTGATGCTGAAGGCAGCGGCCGGCGGCGGCGGCAAGGGTATGCGTGCCGTTTCCAATCTCGATGGCCTTGCCGGCGAAATCGAATCGGCCATGCGTGAGGCGAAGAATTCGTTCGGGTATCCCGGGCTGATCGTCGAAAAACTGGTCGAGCGCGGGCGCCATATCGAAGTGCAGATCGCCGGTGATGGCAAAGGCAACGTGGCTCACCTGTTCGAGCGTGAATGTTCGCTGCAGCGCCGTCACCAGAAGCTCATCGAGGAGGCCCCTGCCGCCAATCTCGCCGCAACGCTTCGCGACAGAATGGCCGCCGACGCGGTGCGACTCGGCAAGCGCCTGAACTATCGCGGGGTCGGCACGGTCGAATTCATCCTGAGCGGAGACACCTATTATTTTCTGGAAGTGAATCCACGTCTCCAAGTCGAGCACCCCGTGACCGAGATGGTCACCGGCATCGATATTGTCGAATTGATGCTCCGCATCGCCGCCGGAGAAGGGCTGCCGTTTACGCAAAATGAGGTGACATGTAGCGGGCATGCCGTCGAGGCGCGCATCTGTGCGGAGGACCCGGCAAATAATTTCCTCCCTTGCACCGGAGACCTCGCTTACGTCAGATTTCCCGCCGATTGGATTCGCGTCGAGACGGGCGTCGAAAGCGGGTCGGTCGTCACGCCGTATTACGACTCGATGCTGGCAAAACTCATCGCCCACGCCGAAACGCGCAATGAGGCGCTCGACAAGCTCGACCGGGCTCTCGACGAGACCTCGATTTTCGGAATTACGACCAATCAGGGATTTCTCAAGCGCTTGCTCGGTCTGCCAGCGACGCGCAGTGCCACCTTTTACACACGCCTGATCGACGAGCAGATCGACCAGTTGGTCGACAAGGCAAAGGATTTGGACGCCGAGGCGTTGGCGTTGGGCGCCTACTTCTGGATGATCCGGCAACGACGGCCCGTCGCCAGCGGGCCGTGGCAGTCGCGCGAAATGACTGGATGGCACATGGCCGCGGGTGGCGACGGATTGTCTCCGATTCCGATCCTGCACCTCGAAACCGCTGGCGCGAGCGCGGAGATCCGATTCGCGCCGCTCAAGGCCGACGGCTCGATGATTGTCGGCATCAACGACGAGAAGCTGCCGATTAAACTCATCTCGCTCAAAGACGACACCTTCACAGCGATTGTCGGCGTGCGGCGTGAGACGGTGCGCATCTATCAGGAAAAACAAACCATCTTCGTCCACGATCGCCGCGGCGTCCACACGCTGACGGCGATCCCCTATCTCACCTACATTAGCGCGGTTGCTGAAACCAGCGGCGAGCTCCGTGCGCCTATGATGGGCATGATGCTGAAGGTGAATGTCGCGGTCGGCGACAAGGTCAAGGCTGGCGATATCGTTGCCGTGATGGAATCGATGAAGATGGAGCTAAGGATCGTTTGTCAAACCGACGGCATCATCACTGCGGTCAATTGCCGAGCGGGCGAGACCGTTGAGCGCAACGCGGTCGTCGTGGTGGTGGAGCCGGAGCAGCAACCGTAATTCAAGCAACCGTAATTCAATTGTAGAACTGGGAGTAACGAATATGGATCTCAATCTGAAGGGCAAATCGGTCGTCGTCACTGGCGGCGGCTCCAACATCGGCCGGGCGATTGTGCTCGGGTTTGCAGCCGAGGGCGCCAACATTACGGTTGGCGATCTCGACCAGGCGCAGGCTGAGAAAGTTGCCGACCTTGCGCGGAAGAATGGCGCTGCCAGCGTTCAGGTAATCAAGACCGACGTGACCGATTTCGATCAGGTAAAGGCCATGTTCAAGGCCGCTACCGAGAAGCATGGCACGGTCGATGTGCTGGTCAATAACGTTGGCTGGGATCAGCTGATGTTCTTTACGCAAACAACGCCCGAGTTTTGGGACAAGATCATCAAGATCAACTACGTCGGTGTGCTCAACTGCACCAAATGTGCGCTCGATATCATGATTCCGAAGAGCACCGGCGCTATCGTGTCGATAAGTTCTGACGCAAGCCGCTCGGGCGAGCCGCGCGAGGCGGTCTATGGCGGCGTCAAGGCCGCCGTTAATTCTTTCATGAAGACCATTGCCAAAGAGAACGGCCGCTATGGCATCCGCTGCAACGTCGTTTGTCCCGGCGTCACTGTTCCCGTGGATACGGAAGAAGTTGGCACCAACAGCATGTGGACAAAACCAGATTCAATGTTCACGGCGGAGCAATTCGAGAAGGTGGCCAAGGCGCTGCCGCTGCGCAAGCTCGGTCGCCCGAACGATATTGCCAACGCCGTAGTGTTTCTGTCGTCCGCCGCCGCAGGTCATGTCACCGGCCAGGTCCTGTCGGTGTCAGGCGGTTACACCATGATCGGCTGAGGTCGGCCGCTAATTTCGCCAAAACAAAATGGAGTTCCATCGTGTCCGAAAAAGAGATCATGTACGACGTCCAGGACTACGTCGCGACCATCACCATCAATCGGCCAAAGACCCTCAACGCCTTTACCGGCGATAACATCGTAGAGATGGAGCGGCTGATCCTCGAGGCAACCGCAGACAAGAAAGTTGGCGTCATCGTCCTCACCGGCTCCGGCGAGCGCGCGTTCTGCGTCGGCGGCGACGTCAACTGGGAGAAGGATGCCGGCGGCAAGAGCGGGCTCGAAGGACTGAAATTCAACTTCAACCGCCACATTGTCGAATGCCCAAAACCGGTGATCGCGCGTGTCAACGGTTACGCGATTGGCGGCGGACACCACATCGCCTATTTCTGCGATTTTACCATCGCCGCGGAGCATGCGATTTTCGGCCAGAATGGTCCGCGTGTTGGCTCCCCGGCGGGAGGCTACATCGTTTCGCACAGCGCCAATGTGCTTGGCCACAAGCGCGCGCGCGAGCTCTGGATGCTGGCGCGACGCTACACCGCCAAACAAGCACTCGACTGGGGGCTGGCTAATTCCGTCGTTCCGATGGCCGAACTCGACATCGAGGTGAGGAAATATTGCGACGAACTCCTGGCTTTGAGCCCCACTTGCCTGAAGATTCTCAAGCGCTCATTCTACTATCACATGGCGCCGATCATGGAGCGCGACATGGATGACCTCGTCCGCGAGGTAGCACCCGCCTATTTCACGACACAAGAACAGCAGGAAGGCGCCAATGCATTCCTCGAGAAACGCAAACCGGATTTCAGCGCGTTTCGCTAAAGCCATGGCGCCATAGCGCAAGGGAGACTGGGATGAGATTAGGCAGCGTCAACTATGAAACCAAAGGGAAGATCGCTATCCTTACGTTGGACGAGCCGGGCAAGCTTAACGCGCTCAGCACGGGCATCCGTGAGGGTATTCTCGATAGCCTGAAGAAAGTGGATGAAGACGACAACGTCCGCGTCGCCATCATCACCGGCAATGGGGACAAAGCATTTTGCGCTGGCGCCGATATTAGCGGCTTCAACTTTGATCCGGGCAAAGTACGCAAGTTTATGATCGAGGCTTTAGCGGTATTAGCGGCACCAGAGAATTGCCGCAAACCCGTGATCTCCGCCGTCAATGGTATTGCGTTCGGCGGTGGCTTTGAACTTGCGATCGCTTCGGACTTTATCATCGCATCTGATCGCGCACGCTTCGCGGTGCCAGAGATCAAGCTCGGACTACTGCCCGGTTTTGCGATTGTGCGTCTGCACGATATGGTTGGTCGTGCCAAGGCCAAAGAAATGAGTATCCTCGGCGATCCAATCAGCGCGGAAGAGGCATACAGACTAGGCCTCGTACTACGAGTGGTCCCACATGCCGATCTGCTCAAGGCCACCCTGGAATTTGCCGAACGAATTGCATCGAAACCAAGGCTTGCGGTGCAGATGGCCAAATCGTTTTACAACCGCGGCCTCGGCGGCGATGAGATGCGGCACGCGATCGATGGTTTTCCGCTCCTATTCATGCATCGAGACGCACAGGAAGGTATCGCTGCCTTTCTCGAAAAACGTGAACCAAAATTCGAGAGTTGACAAAGAGCGCTGCGAGCGAGGGCTTCGAAGGATCTTTTTCGAGTGGAGCGCTTTGCGATAGGTAGATCGTGCATCATATCGAGGAATCGATGGCTCTCAAGGATTTCACACTCGCGGATGTTTACCGCCGCAACGCGCAACTCTTTCCTGACCGCACTGCGTTCGTGTTCGAAGGCAAGCGCATCACCCATCGCGACTATCTCGGACGGATCGAGCGGCTGGCGGCAGGTCTTGCTCGCGAGGGCGTGAAGGTAGGTGACCGCGTCGCCATCCTTTCGCAAAACTCACTCGAAATGATCGATTTGATCGGTGCGGTCGCGCGGCTCGGCGCCATCCTGCTGCCGGTTAATTTCCGCCTTAGCGCCGAGGAGATCGACCACGTCCTCGCCGATGGTGCGCCGGTGCTGGTTGTGGCGGGGTCAGAATACCAGGAGATTATCGCGGCTCTAAAAGTGTCGCTACCTTCGGTCCGGAGCTATTTCGGCATCGGCAAGCACGCTGCGCCGTTTGCGCCGTTCGCAGATCTTGCGGCTTCGGAGGCCTCGCTGCCTGACGGTAACTTCAGCGCCGACGAAGGCTTCGTAATCATTCACACCGCCGCCGTCGGCGGGCGGCCCCGTGGCGCGCTGTTGTCGCAAACCGGCCTTCTAACGGCGCAAAGCTCGCTGGTGCAGGCCTGGAGCCTGACCGAGCGCGACGTCAATCTTGGCGTGCTGCCGCTGTTCCACGTCGCCGGCCTTGGCCTGATGCTGACGGTGCAGCAGGCTGGTGGCGCCAGCGTCATCGCTTCGAAATTCGACCCGCAACAGGCGGTTCGCGACATTGCCGCCGAGAGGGTGACCATCATGTCGGAGTTCGCGCCGATGCTGGCGAACCTGATGGATCAAGCCAAGGGCGACGAATTGACGACGTTGCGCAGGGTGACCGGACTGGATACCCCGGCGACAATTGAACGCTTCGAGAAAGCCTTCCCCCGTGCGGTATTCTGGGCAGCCTTCGGACAATCCGAGACATCGGGCCTCGCAACGCTGTCGCCCTACCGCGACCGGCCAAAATCAGCCGGGCGCCCCCTGTTCTGGCGCACCATTGCGGTCGTCGACAGCGCCGACAAGCCAAGGCCCACCGGACAAACCGGCGAGATCGTGGTGCGCGGTCCCACTGTTTTTAAAGGTTACTGGAATAACGACGCCGAGACCGCCCGCACCTTCCGTAATGGCTGGCATCACACCGGCGACATGGGCTATTTCGATGCCGATGGCTATCTCTGGTATGCCGGCCGTGCTCCCGAGAAAGAGCTGATCAAGACGGGTGGTGAGAACGTCTACCCGGCGGAAGTCGAAAACGCGATTCTCCAACATCCGGATATCGCCGAAGTCGCGGTCATCGGCGTGCCAGATCCCCAGTGGAGCGAAGCCATCAAAGCAATCTGCGTGCGCCGAACTGGCGCGAATGTCACCGCCGACGAGATCATCGACTTCGTCGCCGGGCAGATCGCTCGCTATAAGAAGCCAAAGCACATTGTTTTCGTCGATCAACTGCCGAAAACCGACAAGGGTGAAATCGATCGCGCCGCAGTCAAATCCGAAAACTCCTAGAAAGGATTCTGCTGGAGCTAGACGTCGGGCGTTATTCAAAACAATCCGGTTCTAGCACCGCTCCAATGAGGATTACTCCGATACGGTATGGCGACAATTGAGGAAGACAAGTGAAGAAACAGAAGATTTTTTGTGGAGCTAAAGGACACGCAATTGTGGCCGATATATTTGGCGAGGGTTCGCCGATTTTGCTCGCTCATGGAGGAGGACAGACCCGCTTGGCGTGGACTCGAACTGCAAGAGCTTTGATGGAGGCAGGATATAGTGCGATCGCGATGGATCTGCGTGGCCACGGGGAAAGCGCTTGGTCGCCGTCCGGCTCTTACCAACTCGACGACTTTGCGATGGATCTCCTTGCGATGTCTGATCAACTGAACGAGAAACCAGCTCTCGTCGGCGCTTCCCTTGGCGGTCTTGCAGGCTTGATAGCCGAAGGCGAACTGCGCTCAGGATCTTTCACTTCGCTTACGCTTGTCGATATCACTCCAAATATGGAGCCGATCGGCGTTGCGCACGTGTTAGATTTCATGAGGGCACATTTGGCGGACGGTTTCGCCTCGACCGATGAAGCCGCCGATGCGATCGCCAACTATTTGCCAAATCGCCAGCGACGGAAAGGCTCGGAGAGTCTCGACCGCTATTTGAGACGATGCGATGACGGACGTCTTCGCTGGCACTGGGATCCGCGCTTCATAACTTCTGTGACAAATGACAAAGTGGGCCAGTCCGAAAACCGACTGGCCGACGCTGCCAAAAACCTTAAGCTGCCGATTCACCTGATACGTGGAGGATCAAGCAATTTGGTAAGCGTGGATGCTGCGCAAGAGTTTCTTCGACTTGCTCCCCACTCTACGTACACCGATATTGCCGGCGCGGGTCATATGGTCGTTGGCGATCGAAATGATGCATTTACTGAAGCCGTCGTCAGTTTCTTTCGAGAACCGCAGATATCACAACGTAATGGCGATACACGCGACGATTAGCCCCGCAATCGAAGTCGACCCATTTTGTGAGAGCTTTGTCGAAGGAATGAACCAGTGATAGCCGGTGGTGGCATGTCAGTGCTTGATTGCTGAAAGAATATACATAGGAGCGAACGAGTGAATGAGACTGGATCCCCCAACGAAGAGACTATTGCTGAATTTCAAAAGGCTTTGATGATTTCGCCGTTCCACCGGTGGCTGGGGTTGAAAGCGGTCATGGTCGCTCGTGAACAGATTGAAATTGCCCTGCCTTGGCGCGAGGAGTTTGTCTCAAATACCAAAATCGAAGCAACTCACGGCGGCATCCTGGCAGCCCTGATCGATTTAACAGGCCTTTACGCCGTTCGTGCAGCCGGAGGTATTGTAAGTGCTACGGCAGATCTTCGGGTCGATTATCATCGGCCGGCCACCCGCGGAACAGTTCTCGCTCGCGGTATGGTGGTCAAACTGGGGCGCCGGATAAGCACTGCCGACGTACGTGTGACCGATACCAGCCAGGTTCTCTTAGCCAGTGGGCGGGGCGCATATCTCGCGCAATGAGGCGTGTACGATCGTTTGGCCAATTGCACCGCACCACACTCTTCAGTTGCCCAAATGCCTAACAGGCGTTAGATTTGGAAACTGCAAGTGTTCTTAACAGATTGACCTTCAAACGGGATTCAAGTTGACCCTCAACGATCGCGGCGGCGACGCCCCAGTACTCGAATGCCGGTCTGTCGAGCGACGCTTTAGCGGCATTGTCGCGCTGAACGGAATCGATATGTGCATCGAGCGCGGCGAGATATTCGGCCTCGTCGGCCCCAACGGATGCGGCAAGACCACCCTCACCAACGCCATCACCGGATTCTATCCGCCGCAGCGCGGGCGCATTCTGCTGAACGGCCGCGACATCACGGGCCTGGCGCCTCACTATATCGCGACGTTGGGAGTTGCCCGCACCTTCCAGAACCTTGCGCTCTTCAATGGTATGAGCGTGCTCGACAACATCCTGCTGGGCCGTCACATTCACATGAGACCCAGTGTAGGGCGTACGGCGCTCTACTGGTGGCTTGCCCGCAGCGACGAGACATTGAACCGCGCCGCGGTCGAAGACGTGATCGATTTTCTGCAGCTTGAAGGCGTCCGCGACGAACTGGTCGATGGGATTCCGATCGGCCTGAAGAAACGCGTCGAATTGGCGCGTGCCCTGGCCGCCGAGCCCAGCTTCCTGATCCTCGACGAGCCGATGGCCGGGATGAACCAGGAAGAAAAGGAATACATGGCGCGCTTCATTCTGGATGCACGCGATGAACGCAATGTCACCGTGCTGCTGATCGAGCACCACATGGACGTCATCACCGGCATTTGCGATCGCATGTTGGCGTTGAACTATGGCGAAATGATCGGCAGCGGCGTGCCGGCCGACGTCGTCGCCGACCCACGGGTGGTCGAGGCTTACATCGGAGGCGCGCATGCCGCCCGCTGAATCGGCCTTGGCCTGGAATTTCGAAACCGATACCACGCTGATCCGCGTTCTGGCGCGCAATGCCGAAGTCTTTCCCGACCGTGTCGCGATGCGCGAGAAAAGCAAGGGCATCTGGAAGCAGACGACGTGGCGAGAGCTGCTTGAGAGCGTGCTTTGCTGCGCCGCAGGTCTCGAAGGACTGGGTTTCAAGGCAGGCGAAGTCATGCTGGTGCTGGGCGACAACCGGCCCCGACTTTATGCCGGGATGCTGGCCGCCGGCGCGCTCGGCGGCTACGCAATGCCGGCGTTCCCGGATGCAACCCTCGATGAAATTCGCCACTTCGTTCACGAGGCGGGCGCGCGTTTCGCGTTAGCCGAAGACCAGGAGCAAGTCGATAAAATGCTCGATCTGCGCGATCAGGGCGCCACAATCGAACACATCGTCTACGACGATCCGCGTGGGCTGACCGCTTACGCCGATCCGGGTCTGATCTCGTGGGACTCGCTTCAGGCAAAGGGCGCGGAGCTATTCACCCGCAACCCTAACTTGCGAAACGAGTTGATCGCTCGCGCGCAGCCTGAAGGCCCGGCCGTGTTCGTGCATTCCTCCGGGAGCACCGGCAAGCCCAAGGGGGTGGTGCTGTCGCATCGTAACCTGTTGGCCGGCGTTCGAAATGCCTATCAAGGCGGAGCGTTCCAGTTCGGCGAGAGCATTCTGGCCTATCTGCCGATGGCCTGGGTCGGCGACTTCGCGGTGACGATGGGTGCCGGAATCGTACTGCACTTCACGATCAATATTCCAGAGCGGCAGGAGACCGTGCTGCAAAACCTGCGCGAGATTGCGCCGACCTTCTATCTGGCCGCGCCGCGCAGCTGGGACAATCTGTTGACCACCATCCAGGTGCGCATGGAAGACTCCTCGTGGCTGAAGAAGCTGGTCTACAAGTTTTTTATGGCGTTGGCCATTTCAGCCGAAAAGCGCAAGCTCGAAGGCAGTCACCCCACCCTCAACCAGCGGCTGTTGAACCCGCTTGGCGAATGGCTGGTCTATGGACCGATCAAGGACCAATTCGGCCTGACCCGGTTGCGCGGCGCCTTCACCGGCGGCGAAGCGATGGGCGAGGATACGTTCGTTTTTTACCGCGCGCTCGGCATCAAACTGCGCCAACTCTATGGGCAGACTGAAACCAGCGCCTACAATGCCATCCAGGGCCTCGACGAGGTAAGGCTGCACACCGTTGGCCGTCCCCTGCCGGGCGTCGATGTCCGGATAAGCGACGCCGGCGAGATTCTGATCCGCTCCGGCAGTGTGTTCAGCGGATACTTCAAGCAAGACGAGGCCACGCGCGAAAGCCTCGAAGACGGCTGGTTGCACACTGGAGATGCAGGTTACGTCGAACCTGACGGGCATCTCGTGGTGCTAGGGCGCCTGTCGGACGTCGTGCACACCGCGAAGGGCGAGCGCTATATTCCCAACTATATCGAGAACCGGCTCAAGTTCAGTCCGTACATCAAGGATGCCGCGGTGCTCGGAAGCGGCCGCGACACGCTGTCAGCCATCATCTGCATCGACAAGGAAGCTGTCGGCCTTTGGGCCGAACTGCGCGGCATTTCTTACATCTCCTATGCCGACCTGTCGCAGAAGCCGCAGGTCATCGCCCTGATCGCCACCGCGGTGAAGCACGTTAACAGCGCACTGCCGATCGGATTGCAGTTGCGTAAATTCGTCTGCCTGCACAAAGAGTTCGATGCCGACGACGGCGAAATCACCAGAACCCGCAAAATCCGCCGCAACGTCGTGGAGGAGCGCTACAAACCGATCATCGACGCCATCTACGGTCATCAAAATACGGTGCTGATGAAGGCAAAGGTCAGCTACGAGTCAGGCGAAGTCGGCGTCATCGAACGCACGCTGTCGGTACAGGAGGCCTGACGCATGGACGCGATATCATTGTTGGAATCCGCTGCCAACGGCTCGCTTATTGGCTTGATGTATTCACTGGTCGCGATGGGAATCGTCCTGATCTACAAATCGTCATCGGTGCCTAATCTTGCTCAGGGCTCGATGACGATGCTGGCCGCTTATGTCGTGCTTGCATTCGCCAACAACGCAGGCGCGCCGATCTGGGCCGCGATTTCGCTGGCGATCATCACAATGTTCATCATCGGGTTGGCCATCGAACGGGTGGCGCTGCGGCGCCTCGCCGGCCGCCCCATCATCATGATCCTGATGATGACGCTCGGGCTGGAGATTTTCCTGCGAGCCGGCTCAATGACCATTTGGGGCGGTACCACGCGCCCCATGAATCTGGGCATCAGCGATGCCCCGCTTTTTCTTGGTCCATTATTGATCAACCGCGCTTACGCTTTTGGAGCGGTGGTCGCAATTGCGATGTTCGGTTTTTTCGTGATGTTCTTCCGGACCCGGATGGGTGTGGTTTTGCGTGCGATTTCCGATGATTATACGGCGGCCTGGTCGGTCGGCATTTCGGTCGAGCGCGGCGTCGCGCTGTCTTGGGCCATGTCGGCAGTGGTCGCGACGATTGCCGGTGTGCTCTGGAGTTCGATACAGGGTGTCGATCAATCGCTCGCGCAACTGCTGCTCAAGGGCGTGACCGTAGCCGTTTTGGGCGGACTGGACAGTATAGGAGGCGCGTTGCTCGCCGGCGTCCTGCTCGGCGTCGTCGAGGGAATTGCATCCAGCGTTCTCGATCCCCTGGTGGGTGGCGCGAGTCGCGACCTTGTCGATGCGGCGATGCTGATCTTGACTATCTTGATTCGACCGCACGGACTTTTCGGTCGCCACGACATCGAGAGGGTCTAGGATCATGCTATTCCGTCAAGCCGGGATTTTTCATACGAATTATGGAGCCGACCGGGCATTATTTCCGATCCCTGCCGATCGATGGATGATTGGTATTTTGCTGTTGCTGGCGCTGGCCGCGCCGCTCTACATGAACACGCTTTATCTCAGCAGTTATTTGCTGCCTTGGCTTGTCTGGACTGCGGGGGCGCTCGGTCTCAATTTGATCCTTGGATGGGCGGGACAATTTCATCTCGGCTACGCAGCGGTGATGGGAATCGGTGCCTACGCCGCGGTTCATGCCACCAGAGCAGGCATACCGTGGGAGATTGCCATCGTCCTCGCGGGAATAACGGCAGCGGTTATCGGAAGTGTTTTCGCTTTCGCTGCTTTGCGCGTGAAGGGCCTATATCTGGCGCTCAGCACGCTCGCCCTGCAGTTCGTGATGGACTGGACGATTTCGCACGTGCCCGCGATCAGCGGTGGTACACAAGCGACTTTGCAAGCCCCCGACATTCGGCTGCTGGGCTGGCCTGTTACCTCGGACGCGGGACTGTATTACGTCGCTTTGGTCTGGTGTGTTCTTGTCACGTCATTCATGCTCAACCTGCGGCGCACCGCGCTCGGCCGTGCTCTGGTCGCTGTTCGGGAGAAAGATTACGCAGCCGCGGTCATCGGAGTGAACAGCTTCTACTTTAAATTAGTGGCCTTCGCGACATCCTCGTTCATCGGGGGTGTCACCGGCGTCATTCTGATCGGTACATTTTACCATGCCGTAACCCCCGAGCAGTTTTCCGTCGACGTCTCAATTCAGGCGTTGGCGATGGTCATAGTGGGCGGGCTGGGCAGCATCATCGGCAGCTATTTTGGCGCTGCGTTCATTCTGCTGATGCCGGGCGTGATGAACAGTTTCATCTCCTGGGCGGCGACCAAGTTCGGGGTCTCGTTAGGTATCGAAACTCTGGCTCATCTGCCCCAAGCTCTCTATGGCGCGCTCATTATCGGGTTTCTCCTGATCGAACCGCTGGGGCTTGGGAAGATCTACAACAACATTCGGGATTATCTCCTGGTATGGCCTTTCGGCTACACGAAGAAATAGCGGGAAGCACGAACGCCATGAACGCACCGATTGCCGCTAAGATACTGTCCCTCAACAATATTGAGGTCGTCTACGACTACGTCTCACTTGCGATCAAGGGTGTTTCGATCGATGTGCCCGAGGGCGGAATGGTGGCCCTGCTCGGCGCCAATGGCGCGGGAAAGAGTACGACGCTGAAATCCATCAGCGGCTTGCTCATGGCCGAGCGGGGTGAGGTACGGCGGGGCGAACTGCAGTTCCGCGGCCAAAGCATTGGCGGCCTGATGCCGCAGGACCGCGTCAAGCTGGGAATCGCCCACGTGCTCGAAGGACGCCGGGTGTTCGAACATCTCACACCCGACGAAAACCTGATCGCGGCTTCGGCGTTGCATAGCCGCCAGGACATGAACCGCAACAAGGAACGGGTTTACAGTTATTTCCCACGTCTGCACGAGCGCCGGACCGTCGCCTCGGGTTATCTCTCCGGCGGAGAACAGCAAATGCTCGCAATCGGCCGTGCTTTAATGACCCAGCCAAAACTACTGATGCTCGATGAACCCAGCCTGGGACTGGCTCCTTTTCTCGTCGCTGAAATCTTCCAGATCCTCGGCCGCATCAACCGCGATGAAGGACTCTCGATATTGCTGGTCGAGCAGAATGCGATTGCCGCGCTCGAAATCGTCTCCCACGGCTATCTGATCGAAAGCGGCCGCATCGTGATGCACGACAGCGCAGCGGCGTTGAAGAAGAATCCCGATATTCAGGAATTCTACCTAGGAGGCGCGGAAAACAAGAATTTTCGCGATATCAAGCATTACCGGCGGCGAAAACGATGGCTGACCTGACGGTCGCCAGGCACGTGTCATTCAATAAAAGCTGGTTTTAATAAATGTTTTGCAATTCACTCAGTCCAACAAGGGAGGATACAAAAATGAAGTTACTATCCATACTGGCCGGACTGGCGTTGACGCTATTCAACGCCATGCCGGCAGCCGCGGCCGATCCGGTGCGCTTCGCGCTATGCTATGACCTCAGCAAGGCCTACACGTTCGTCACACCGCAGATCGCCCAAGCTGCGCGCGACTATGCCGATCTTCTCAATTCAAAAGGCGGCCTTGAAGGCCATCCAATCGAAATAGTCGTGCAGGACCACGGCAACGAGCCGCAGCGCGGCATCGAATGCTACGAACGGCTGAAACGCGAAGGCGTGATGGTGTTCGACATGTTGTCAACGCCGGTATCGCGCGCGGTTCTTCCGCGCATCATGAAGGACGGCAACATCCTGATTCAGTCACTGGTCGGTCGTGGGGATGCGGTCGATGGCAACGTGTTCAAATGGGTATTCCCGATCGGGCCAACGTATTGGGGCCAGGCCGCCAACGATATTGAATACATTAAGCAGAAGTCCGGCGGAAACCTGAAGGGCGTCAAGGTCGCGTTCCTCTATATCGATTATCCGTTCGGACAGGAACCGATCGGCATCCTGAAGACGCTCGCGCAGAAGGAAGGCTTCGATCTGCAGCTGTTCCCGTATCCCCTTCCCGGCAACGATCAGGCCTCGGCCTGGACTCAGATCCGTCGCTTCAGCCCAGACTGGATCGTCAGCTGGAGCCTATCGAACATGCATGTGATCGCGTCACGCGAGATGAAGCGCAATGGAATCCCGATTGAAAAATACATAGCCGTTAATTGGCTCAACGAGGTCGATATCAAGAATATCGGGCCGGATGTCGCCAAGGGATTGAAACGCGGCACCAACGTCGCCGGCGGTTCAAATCAGCCGTTGGTTCAGCAGATTATCAAGGAGCTTTACGACAAGGGCAAAGGCAACGGTGACCGCAAGTTTACCGAGGACGTCTATTACAACACTGGTCTTGCGATCTACTCGATCGCATTCGAAGGCGCCCGCCTTGCGATCAAGAATAGCGGTTGGCCGCTAACACCCGACAAAATTAAGGCTGGTCTTGAGAGTCTGAAAAATTATAATGCTAACGGCCTGATTGCACCTATTACAGTCACGGCGCAGGATCATGGCGGCGGCGGCAAGACACGTATTGAAATGTGGGATGGAGAGAAATGGGTTGCACAAACCGATTGGATCGCTGGCTTTCAAGACGACGTTTGGAGCGTGGTAAAGGAACAGTCGGCGGACTTTGCCAAGTCTGAAACACAAAAATGAACTGCCTCTGGCCGGCAAAGTCGATTTACCGACGTTGCCGGCCAGGTTAGTGCTGATTACTTTCTATTGTAAATATCTCTGATGCCGTACGCCTGCGGCATATACCTAGCCAGCTCTGTGTTTGGATCCGCCATGTAACAGCTTCGACCACTGGTGGATTGCCTTGCCCGCTCACCAAAATATATGAATCAGGAATTAACAGGCGAGTCGGCGAACGAGATGAATTTCCTGGGCTTTATTTGCAAGCCCGCGAGGTTGGATCGGATCAGAAAATAACCCATGCCGCTAGAGCGCCGTCAATGTTCGGGGGTCCGTATATGAGGCCATTTCGTTTGCGATCAAAGATGTAATGGGCAGCGATCCATTTGCTTTAAGTCTTTGTGTTGCCAACACGAACCCGCTTGCTCTGGCGCCTGCGGAGAAGGAACTTGTAAAGGTTAGACTAATGACTTCGAGCGGATATCATAATAGACTTTCAATCTAGTCCGGTTCCCTTGGAAATACTCCCGACCATTTTTTCGATCGGCTTCTATTTTCGCAAATGAGGTCAGAAGCGGCCCCAAATCTTTCGAAGATCTCGTTTAGCTTAGTTCGACCTACAAGGAGACGACACGCACCATGACTGCCGACACCACAACTCGACGGGAGCGCCCTGCTGAAACGGAAGCGGTTTTAGACGCCGTTGTCGTGGGCGCGGGCTTTGCCGGAATGTACATGCTGCATCGCCTGCGCGGGCTCGGCTTTTCGGCGCGGGTCTTCGAGGCCGGCAGCGGCGTGGGCGGCACCTGGTACTGGAACCGCTATCCGGGCGCGCGTTGCGACGTCGAAAGCATGCAGTACTCGTTCTCCTTCTCCGAGGAGCT
Source organism: Bradyrhizobium sp. (assembly GCA_050726155.1). GTDB lineage: Bacteria > Pseudomonadota > Alphaproteobacteria > Rhizobiales > Xanthobacteraceae > Bradyrhizobium. Next base: position 5,217 of record JBOHIT010000615.1, on the reverse strand, counting down.
GGACCAGGAGTGGAGCTGGTCGGAGAAGTACGCGCCGCAGCCCGAGATCCTCTCCTACGCCAATCATGTCGCCGATCGCTTCGATCTTCGCCGGCATATCGTGTTCGACACGCGCGTCGCCGCGGCGACGTTCGATGAAGAGGCCAAATGCTGGCTGATCGAGACCGACCGCGGCGACAGGGTTTTGGCGAAGTTCTGCATCATGGCGGTCGGCTGCCTGTCGGCGCCGAACCGCCCGAGCTTTAAGGGTATGGAAGATTTTCGCGGGCCGATCTATCACACCGGCGAATGGCCGCACGAAGGTATCAACTTCAGTGGCTTGCGTGTTGGCGTGATCGGTACCGGCTCCTCGGCGATCCAGTCTATACCGATCATCGCGCAGCAGGCAGCAAGCCTCACGGTGTTCCAGCGCACGGCGACCTACTCGGTGCCGGCCTGGAACGAAAAGCTGACGCCGGAATATTTGCAGGCGGCCAAAGCGGACTATCCGGCGCTGCGGGCGAAGGCGCGCGGACGCCCCACCGGCTTCTACTTTCCTTTCAACATGAAGCCGGCGCTGGAGGCGAGCCCGGAAGAGCGCGAAAGGCAGTACGAGGAAGCCTGGGCCCGCGGCGGCCTGCCCTTTCTCGGCGCCTACGGCGACCTCCTGTTCGAGAGGGCCGCCAACGACACCATCGCCGATTTCGCCCGCCGCAAGATCCGCGGCATCGTGAAGGATCCGGCGACGGCCGACCTGCTGTGCCCGGACAACGTCTTCGGCTGCAAGCGGCTCTGCGTCGATACCGGTTATTTCGAGACGTACAATTTGCCTCACGTCAAGCTGGTCGACGTGTCCCGGACACCGATCGAACGCTTTACCGCTGACGGCATCGAGATCAACGGTGTCGAATACCCGCTGGACGCCGTCGTCTGCGCCACCGGCTTTGCCGCAATGACAGGGTCGTTCGACAAGATTGCGATTACCGGCCGCAACGGACTGACACTTGCCGAGAAATGGAGCGCGGGCCCGCGCGCTTATCTCGGGATCGCATCGGCGGGCTTCCCCAATCTGTTCATGATCACCGGCCCCGGCAGCCCTTCGGTGCTCGCCAGCATGATCCAGGCGATCGAGCAGCATGTCGATTGGCTGGCGGACTGCTTGGGCCACATGCGTGACGTCGCGGCCACGACCATCGAGCCGATTCCGGAGGATGAAGACGCCTGGGTCGCGCACGTGAACGACGTATCGACGGTCTCGCTGCGATCGACCTGCAGCTCCTGGTATGTCGGCACCAACATCCCCGGCCGGCCGCGCGTCTTCATGCCCTATATCGGCGGCTTCCCGGTCTATGTGCAGAAATGCAACGAGGTCATGAGCAGCGGCTTCGATGGCTTTGTTCTGGAAGGCGCGCCGGCCAGCAACGCGGCGCCGCAGGTGCGTTATACGGCGCGGTGGCGGGTGCCGATCGATATCGATGTCATTTCACCGGCCGCCGTCGCAGCCAAACGTGTCCCGGTGGTCTGAAGCGGTGATCGACATCACGCGATGGGCCTCCTGACCTAGTGGGTAATTCGTACCGCTGGCAGGGCTATTGGCGCGAAATCGAAGTGTGCATTCTCGTCGCATTGGCTAGCAGGGAGGGAGCCCATGAAAGCGCAGGAACTCAGTCCATGTCCGGAAGAAACTGGCGTCGTTAAATCGGCGGGCGGAGACCGCCCGCGGCTACGTGCTGGGGATGCATGCTCAATGGCTTACAGCCAAGGCACGAGAAGCCGGGCTCAGCCAGGGATTGGCGGGGTTGGCGAACATCGAGACGCGCTTCCGCTACAACCCCGATGTCCAGAGCCTGGTGGCGATGGTACCGGCCATGATCCCGTTGCTGCTCCTGCTGATCCCGGCGATGCTTACCGCGCTCAGCGTGGTGCAGGAGAAGGAGTTCGGCTCGATCATCAATTTCTACGTCACGCCCACCACCCGGCTGGAATTCCTGTTCGGCAAACAGCTCCCCTACCTGGTATTGTCCATTCTGAACTTCCTGTTGCTGACGCTTCTCGCGGTTACCGTGTTCGGCGTGCCGTTGAAGGGTAGTTTTTTTGCTCTGGCAGCTGGCGCGTTGCTCTATGTCGGGGCCGCCACTGCCATTGGCCTGCTGATTTCGACCTTTACGCGCAGCCAGATCGCCGCCCTCTTCGGCACGGCCGTCCTCACCATGCTGCCGGCGGCAAACTTTTCGGGAATGATCGACCCGGTTTCCTCGCTCGAGGGGGCGGGCAGGCTAATCGGCGAAATCTTTCCGACGACGCATTTTCTGACGATCGCACGCGGGACTTTCTCCAAAACTTTGAGCTTTTCCGATCTGCAGGCCTCCTTCATCCCCCTGGCTCTGGCCACTCCGGTCTTGCTCGCGCTGTCCGCGGTTTTCTTGAAAAAATAGGAGAGTTGAGCCATGCGCGCCGCCAACATCCTGCATCTTGGCGTCAAGGAGCTGCGCAGTCTGATGCGCGACTGGATGATGCTGGTGCTGATCGTCTATGCCTTCACTTTTTCGATCTATACGCGGGCCAGGGCGATACCGGAGACACTCAACAAAGCGCCGATCGCCATCGTGGACGAGGACCGCTCACCGCTCTCGGTGCGCATCTCCAGCGCCTTCTAGCCACCCTACTTCCTGCCGCCCAAGTTCATCACCCAGGCCGAGATGGATGCCCGGATGGACGACGGCCTCGATACCTTCGCGCTCGATATACCTCCCGAGTTCCAGCGCGATCTCCTGGCGGGTCGCAGACCGACGATTCAGCTCAACGTCGATGCCACGCGCATGAGCCAGGCGTTCGTCGGCAGCGGCTATATCCAGAGCATCGTCACCGATGAAGTCCGCGCTTTCGCCCAACGTTACCGTGATGTCCCGCAACTGCCCGTCGATCTGACGCTGCGGGTGCGCTTCAATCCGGAACTCACCAAGTCCTGGTTCAGCGCCATCATGGCGATCATCGAGAATATCACAATGCTCTCCATCGTCCTGACCGGCGCCGCGCTGATCCGCGAGCGCGAGCACGGCACCGTCGAGCACCTGCTGGTGATGCCGGTCACGCCGTTCGAAATCATGACCAGCAAGGTCTGGGCCATGGGCCTCGTCGTGCTCGCCGCTTTGCGGCGCGACAATCAGGGGTTCTTCCGCATATTTGATGCAGGGGCGGGATTCACGGATGGCTCGAATACGTTCATAGAGTCGGAATCGCAGTCGACGCCGTGATTCGCCCGTGCTCCATGCCTTCCGCTCGCTGATTTCGCCCGAGCTTTCGATTGTCCAGATTCTCCCGAAGGTTGACAGGGTTGTGCTTGTTGCGCGGCCGAAGGCGATGGACTCGTGCTGTCCATGTTGCGGTTGCCGAACCAGCCGTGTCCACAGTCACTACATGCGCCGCTTGACCGATCTGCCGTGGCAGGGGCGGATTGTCGAAATCCAGCTTCACGCAAGGAGGTTTCGATGTGCCGATCCACAATGCCCGCGACGGATCTTCACCGAGAGGCTTCCTGAGACGATTCAACCGAAAGCTCGACGCACGGTTCGGCTCGGCGAAAGCCAGATGGCGATCGGCTTTGCGGTGGGAGGCGAGCCGGGCTCACGTCTGTCGCGCAAGCTCGCCATGCCGGTGAGCGGCGACACACTATTGCGGATGATCCGCGCCGCCACGTTCGAGGCGCCGGAAGCGCCGCGTGTGGTCGGCATCGACGACTGGGCCTGGCGCAAGGGGCAGCGCTACGGAACGATCATCTGCGATCTGGAGCGCAACCGCGTCCTCGATCTGTTGCCGGATCGAAATGCCGACACGGTCGCATCATGGCTGGAACGTCATCCTGGCATCGAGGTTATCGCGCGGGATCGTGCCGGCGTTTATGCTGAGGGTGCCCGTCGCGGTGCTCCCGATGCAACGCAGGTCGCCGACCGCTGGCATCTTCTCCAGAACCTGGGCGAAGCGTTGCGTGGGGCCGTCGGCCGCCATCGAAAAGCTGTCAGCGCCGCCGGGAAGGCCATGATGACGGAAAACGATGACGCCAGACCGGAATCGTCGCTGGGAGACGCCGCGCCCACGAAACTTGATTGCCTGCGCCGGTTGAGGCGCAACCAGCGCAGTGAGCTCTACGCTGAAATCCTTCAGTTGTGGGTGGCCGGCATGTCGCCACGACAGATGGCTCCGCGGATCGGCACGAGCGTAAGAACGGTCGAACGCTGGCTTGCAGCGGGCGGTGAGCCCGAACACCGGCGGCCGCCCGCGCGCGCCGTTCTCATGGACCCTGTTCGCGACTATCTCGAACAGCGCTGGCAGGAGGGGCACCGCAATGGATTGCAGCTGTGGACCGAAATCAAGCGCCGCGGCTTTGAAGGTAGTAAGGCGACCGTCTACAGGTGGACCGCCGCCCGCAAGGAGCGGCCATCGACCGCTCCGCCAAACTCGCGGTGGCGGCCGCCATCGCGCCGGAACTGTGCATGGCTCCTGAGCGAAAATCCGACATCTCTCGACGAACAGACCGAGCGGTTCTTGCGCCATCTCTATGAAAACGCACCACAGCTTTCGATCGCGGGGAAACTCGCCCGCCGTTTTGCTGCAATGATCCGCGGCGATGATGATGCCGGCCTCGAGCAATGGGTTGCGGATGCCACGAACAGCGATCTGGCTTCCCTTGCAGCAGGCATCGGCCGTGACCTCGAGGCTGTCCGGGCGGCAATTACTCAGCCCTGGAGCACGAGCCCCGTTGAAGGCCAGATCAACCGCCTCAAGACGATCAAGCGTCAGATGTATGGGCGCGCCGCCTATCCACTCCTCCGGAGCCGATTGCTGGCCGCCGCCTGACCCGCTCGGACAAAAGGGACAACCGAGAAGAATTGTCCTTGCATCAAATATGCGGAAGAACCCCAGATTGTCGCGCTACACCGCTTCCGCATTCTCGCTCCTATTCGTGGTGCAAGCCCTGCTGTCCGTCCCGATCGAGGGCTGGCGCACACTGTTTCTTGCAGGTACCGCGCTGCAGCTGTTCGCCACCACGTCGATGGGCATCTTCCTCGGCACCATCGCCCGTTCCATGCCACAGTTCGCGCTGCTGCTGATGCTCGTGCTGCTGCCATTGCAGATGCTTTCCGGTGGCGCAACGCCGCGCGAGAGCATGCCGGAGGCCGTTCAGTATCTCATGCTGGCCGCGCCCAACACACATTTTGTGATATTGGCACAGGCTATCCT
>JBOHIT010000614.1:0-11355 GCA_050726155.1 Bradyrhizobium sp. | reverse complement strand
GGAGTCGGTATGCCAAAGCTGGTTGCCGAGAGCAAACATCCGTCGGCGGTCCTGCACACCAAGCACATCATTCTTCTCGTCAAGATTGGAGATATCAACGAGCTTCCGGCTAACGCGGGCGACGTTTGTCGCCAGCACGCCGTTCTGGCCTTCGAGCGGCCCGAAACGCTCAGCAAATGAAATTTGAGCTTCTTCCGTCAGCTTAGGACCGTGAAAGATCAGCACCGCATATTTGTCCAGCGCGGCCTGGATGGCATCGATGCCTGCCTGGTCAATCGGCTTCGACAAATCGACATTGCCGACTTCAGCGCCGAACAACGGATGGAGCTTTTCAATTTGTAGCAACACGCGTCTCCTCCTTAATTTTTAATTCTGAGAGGAGCTTAGACGAAGCATCGTATTCTGATTAGCCAGGAAATGCAGGAGTTATTTTCCCGACTTGCGGGATAATGACAACCGCATCTTCATCGACTCTTTGAGGTGGACGACAAAAACTGCAATCTTCGCCGATACTTCGCCGCGCCGATGCACGGCATAGATCGGTGCGCGATAAAGCGGCGGGAACGCTTCATAATCTCCAAGACAGTGGCGCAACCGGCGTGCGGCCACATCGCGTGCCACCATCCAGTCCGGCAGTAAAACCAGCCCAAGCCCCGCGACCGCGGCACCACGCAAAACCTCGCCGCTGTTTGCTTGCAATGGGCCGGACACATCGATCGCTTGTTCGACACGGCCTTTCCGGAAGATCCAGATCGCAGGCTCTGCCGCCCGCCTGTAGGTCAGGCAATCGTGTTTGCTCAGATCGGCTGGCACAGTCCGCGAACCAGCACGTGCAAGATAGGACGGACTGGCACAAAGCTGCCGTTCCGCCGACGTCAACTGATGAGCAACCACAGTCTTGTCATTGGGTGCACCAAGCCTGATCGCGATATCTATACCGCGACCTGGAGCGATTTCCGTATCTTCCGTGAGCGCGAGATCAACCCCGATTTGCGGGTATGACTTCCGAAACTCCAGCAGGGCCGGCGCTACGTGCATTAAGCCGAAGGAGCGGCGGGCAAGGATACGTAAGGTGCCACTCGGGGTATTCTTCGTCTCGCGGGCCTCGGCAAATGCCGATTGGAGTTCATCTAGCATATCCGCAGATCGTGTAAGCAGACGTTCCCCAGCCTCGGTTAGCGAGACCTGGCGTGTGGTCCGGTCGACCAAACGTACGCCCAACATCGCCTCGAAGTCCTGTAGGCGCTTCGATGCTGTTGTCGTAGATAGGCCAAGCGCCCGACCGGCTGATGAAATACTCTTGTAGCGCGCAACGTGGATGAACAACCGCAGGGCCGCCAGTTGATCCATGTCGCATTCTCCGGTTGCCAAGAACTCAACCGGCGACCGGGCCAGAAGAACTCATTGAATAAAACCATTACACTTGAGGATTGTAAACGCAGCCCACGAGCTCAAGCCCGGCGCAGGCAATAAAATTGGCCCCTAACCTATAAATCAACAACCTGCTATTTTCGTAGTTCCACTAGCTAGCGGAATGCGGTCAGCCCAGCTAGGGCCAGTTTTACGGGAATGGTCAATGCCTATCAGGGAGGCCAAGATCAATAGAGCGAACAGATTGGGATCCCCACCATCGCCGCCGGCTCCCTGTTGCTGACGATGAGCGTCGCTCCAAATATCGCCACGCCGCCCTGAACCACGAGGTAGGTGTTGAGCGCGTAGTACAGCAGGCAAAGGCTGACTGCCGTCCAAACCTTGCTGATCTGCTGGTACGTCACGACGACTCCTACCGGCTCATAGAAGCCAAGAGCGAACTGAAGGTGGAACCAGCAATCTTGGCCGAACCATCTGCGCGAACCAGCGGGCGCCTGACCGTCTTCAGCTCTTCAGCGAATGCCGGAACATTGGACTCGAGATTGGGACGAGTTCAACCCGGCCGCACGCAGTCTCTTCGAGCGACTCCGCTCATCCGAGGGTGAGGAGATGGTGCTGCAACAGAACGTCTTCGCAGAGAACCTTCTCCCTCAATGGATCATCCGGCCGCTATCCAACGAAGAAATGGCCGTTTATCGCCGACCATTCCTGAAGCCCGGCGAAGACCGGCGGCCTATGCTTACTTTCCCACGCGAAATCCTACTCGGGGGAGAACCAAAGCATATGCTCACGGTTGTCCAGGATTACGCGCATTGGATGACAACGAGTGATACCCCGAAGCTGTTCATCAACGGCGATCCGGGTGCAATCATTCTCGGAAATGTGCGCGACTATTGTCGCACCTGGAAGAACCAGGAGGAAGTGACCGTCCGGGGCCGGCACCACTTGCAGGAAGATTCGCCGCGCGAGATGGCGCAAGCCATCGTCTCGTGGCTCGCTTCTATCGAGAACCGCCGATGGTAGGCGATGGCGAACTCATAACCTCTCCGGCCCGCTCTTGCGAAGAGCGCTCGAAACTGAAGATTATGCGGCTTCAGCCGGACCGGCGTCCCGCTGGTCTCGATCACGGCCTATCGGCCTGTGGCACCGGGACGCCCGGATCTTCCGGCAGCAGGTCCTTGCGCATGTGCTTATTGGAATTTCCGTTGAGCAGCGTGCCGAGAAGCCCGCGGTCGAGATCGCTGGTGCCGAACAGGGCATCGCAAATCGGAAAAGTGAGATTGAAATTTCGCGTCTGCATGAACCCGAGCACATGGTGAATGGTGTGCATCCGGCGGACCGTATTGATGAGTGGAATGTACCGAAGGTAGGGATGCCGCTCGTCGTCGAGATGCGAAAGCGTATGCAGGCCTTCGTACATGAGATAATAGGCCGCCATCGTAAACACGGCGATGTATCCCGCGTTGGCCGAGACCAGGATGCCCAACAGGAAGGCCGGCGGCAGTGCGGCCAGCACGAAGCCGAGCGGCGCGAACGGTGGAAACAACAGCGCACGCCACTCCTTGTGCCCATGATAGGTCAAATCGTGGTGTGTGAAGAACTGGTGATGCACCGTGCAGTGGCGCTTATAGATCATCTCCAGTCCTTTCACCGGGCGGTGAAGGATATAGCGATGCGCGGCCCACTCGATCCAGTTGCCGAACAGCGCGATCGGGATCGCCAATAGCCACTCCCAGGTTGCGTTTTGAATACGCTCCCAGCACAGCCACATCGCGGCACCCGTGACCAGCAACGTGAAGGCGAGGTGGAGGGCGCCATGATACCATGGCGGTGTTTCCGCGACGAACTTGTCGCGAAACATGCGCTGACGTTCCTGTTCGCGGCGATCACGGCCCGAATCCTGAAATACGACATCCATGGTTCTCTCCCTCGCCATTTTGCTGGCCGGCGTGGTCCGGCGTCTTTGTGTTTGAGGGACAGCATAGTCCGCGGCGGATGCACGTGCTTTGCTGCGACGCCGGCGATTTATCACTTCGGATGATTTTTTGTCGTCTAACACATACCGGTCGCCGGCAATCCGGGTTATCATACTCCCGCAGACCGAAATCCGGATGACCTTCCGGCCGGAGAGATTGTCGCCGTGACCAAGGCTTTGAGCATCCTGCGGGGCCGCTTCGGACGCGCAGCCCTTCTCGACATGGACACCTCCCTGGTGGAGCATGCGCATCCTCATTATCACCTGATCTTCAAGGCGAGCGGCCCAGACCAGAACTTCGTGGTCGAGGGGCAGGCAGTGCCTTTGCGGAATGATACGCTCGTTGCCGTCAACTCATGGCAGCAGCACGAGTATTTGCATCGCCGCGGTGCCGAGCGAACCCTGTTTCTGGCGCTCTATATCGAACCGGCTTGGCTCACGGAGGCGGATCGAAGTTTCGTCAATTGTTCCGAGCCCGGGTTCTTTCCCGGTGCAGGAATTCCGATCACGAACGAGATCGATCGACTTCGCGCAGGTGTCGTGCAGCGGATGGCGGATCCTTCGGATCAGCACGACGAACTTCAGGAATTGATTCTCAACCTTTGTCTTACGGTGTCTTACGGGTTTTCGGACTGGCGCGGTCGAAACGCGAACCTGCAGAAGCCGCGAGGAGCGAGGGATTATCGCATCGGCCGGGCGCTGCGGCATATGCGCGAGTGTGCAGCCGAAGCTGTCGATCTGAATGACGTCGCTAAGCTCTCCGGTCTGTCTCGTCCGCACTTCAATCATCTCTTCCGCAGCTGCACCGGGGTCAGCCCTCGCGTGTACGTCAATGCACTTCGTGTGGAAACCGCGGTCGGCCGGCTGCGACAGCACCAGAATGAAATCGGCAGCATTTCCGAAGATCTTGGCTTTAGCGCTCAAAGCAATTTCACGCGGTTTTTCCAGCAGCACACCGGAACCTCGCCCAACCAATATCGGCGCGTCATGGCCGATCTCGGTTGACGGCCGCCGATCAACGCCTCACGAGGCGGGAGGCAGACGCCGCTGCTTTCGTCAGATCCTCGGCGATAATGTCCATGACGGCCGACATCGCCGCCGACAGACTCCGCCTCGGATTTGTCACCCAGGCTACCGAGCGGACGATTGAGGGATTGCGGAGGCGCCGGGCGCTAATCCGGCCGGCGGCCAAAGTCGATTGCAGCACGATGCCGGGCAGGACGGTTAGCAGATTCGTAGTCGCGACCACCTCGCAGATCGCAGACAACGTGTCGATCTCAAGCCTGGGTTTCAAGCTGAAACCTGCTTCCGCCGCGGCATCGTCCAATATCCGCCGGAGCCCATGGCGACGCGAAGGGATCACGATGTCGAGGCCTTCGAGCCGGTCGAAAGAGACGACCCTCGGCAGCGGCAGTTTATTGTCGGCGCCGTGAGCGAGCATCATCTCCTCATCCAGAATATGGTGGGCGGTCGGCGGTAGCCGAGGCGCCGGAGTGTTGATGATGGCGATGTCGAGCTGCCCGGCAAGGACCCACTCCAGCATGGTCTGCGAATAGCCTTCGCAGACCAGGAGATGGATCTCCGGATATTTGGCCGCGATCGCAGCGGATGACGCCGGCAACGTGCTCTGTGCCGCCGAGGTGATCATACCGATGCTTACGCGGCCCGACACCTTGCCGTCGAGTTGCGCGATCTCGTCGTGGACGCGGTCGATGTCCGTCATAATCGGCGTGATTCGTTGCGCCAGCGCTTCGCCCGCGGCGGTCAGCGACATGCCGCGGGACGCACGATAGAATAGTCGTCTGCCCAGCGACTTCTCGAGCTTTGCGATCTGCATGCTCAAGGCCGGCTGAACGATATTGAGCTGGCGGGCGGCACGCGTGACGTTTCCTTCCTGCGCGAGGCAGAGAAAGTATTGCATCTGCTTCAGATCCATGCCGCATCCTGCATTTTTCGCGTCGTGAGAGAGCCATCAATATTGATGATGATAAGAATAACAATCAATTATTTGTTCTGATCCCGCTGGCCGCCTACGTTGTGGCTGCCGCCACGTAACGGTAGGCGCCGCGTTGCACTGCAACAGAACAGAACAGAACAGAACGGAACGGAACATGCAGATGAAGTCCTTTGAGCCTGCTCCGCGCCGCTTGATCGTCGGAATTTCCGGCGCATCAGGGGTTATGTACGGCGTCCGGCTGTTGCAGCTTCTGCGCAATGCGGGCGTCGAAACGCATCTCGTGATGTCGAAGACAGCGGAGATAACATTCGCCTACGAGACCACGCTCAAGATTGTTGATGTAAAGGCACTGGCCCATACCCACCATCGCATCGACGACATGGCCGCTTCGATTTCGAGCGGGTCGTTTCGTACCGCCGGCATGATCGTAGCTCCATGCTCGATGCGATCAATGTCCGAAATTGCGACCGGCGTGACGACGACGTTGCTGACGCGGGCCGCCGACGTGACGCTCAAGGAGCGCCGGCGGCTGCTGCTGATGGTGCGCGAGTCCCCGCTGCATACCGGTCATTTGAGGACAATGACCTCGTTATCGGAAATGGGCGCGATCATCGCGCCTCCCGTGCCGGCTTTCTACGCAAAGCCGGACACGCTTGAAGACATGGTGGATCATACCGTAGGTCGCGCGCTCGATCTGTTCGATATCGACGTTGGTGCCGTCAGCCGTTGGGGCGAGCGACCCGAATTGCGAGGCCGTCCGGTCAAGCGTGAAGAAGTTTCCTGATCAGTTCATAAACGCGCTGAGCCCAAACGGAGGGAATGATGGAAGCAAGCCGAGCCGCAGCGGCGTTCGCCGGTCACAACGCCCACCCCGATTTACGCGGCTGGCTGCAGCGGCTGGTCGCGACGGACCGGCTTGTGGTCGCGCGCGATGGTATTTCGCTTACCGATGAACTGGCGGCGGTGGCGAAGAAGCTTGAGTTGGAGCGTGCGGTGTTGTTTCCCAGGCCAGGTCAGCATGCTATTCCGGTGGTCGCAAACTTATTCGCGGATCGCAGCTGGATCGCGGATTCCCTCGACGTTCCGACGGGCGAGCTGCTATCTCGTTTCCAGAACGCCGTTCGCTCTCCATTGCCATGGGTCGAGGTGACGGCGGCGCCGGTGCAAGACGTCGTTCACCGCGAGATCGATCTGCTCCGGCAATTGCCGATTCCGAACCACAACGAACACGACAGCGGGCCCTACATTACGGCGGCGCTGCTGATCGCCCGAAATCCGAAGACGGGCGTCCAGAACGTCTCGATCCATCGCTGTCAGGTAAGCGGTCCCGACCGCATTGGCGTTTTGCTTCTGCCTCGGCATACCCAACACTATTTCCGTATGGCAGAGGAAGCCGGCGAGGCGCTGGAAATCGCGCTGGTGATCGGGGTGCATCCCGCTTGTATTCTGGCGTCGCAGGCGATAGCGGCGCTCGATGAGGATGAAATGGAAATCGCCGGCGCGCTGCTCGGGCAGCCGTTGGAGATGGTCAAATGCCGGACCAACCGGGTCCGCGTGCCTGCACACGCGGAAATCGTCATCGAAGGCCGTATCTTGCCGAAGGTCCGCGAGCCAGAGGGTCCGTTCGGCGAATTTCCTCAGTATTATGGTCCCCGCGCCGACCGCGAGGTCATTCAGGTCGATGCCGTCACGCATCGCAAGAATCCGATCTTCCACACTATCGTGGGCGGCGGAATCGAGCACCTCTTGCTCGGCGGAATTCCGCGCGAAGCGACGTTGCTGGAACATCTGCAACGCAGCTTTCCTTCGGTCCGCGACGTGCGGCTGACGCGCGGAGGGACGTGCCGCTATCATCTGGCGGTCAAGATCGAGAAGGCGAGCCAGGGCGAGCCGAAGAACATCATTATGGGCGCGTTCGGGGGCCACTACGACATCAAGCAGGTGGTCGTGGTCGACATGGATGTCGATATCGACGACCCCAGCGAGATCGAATGGGCAATCGCGACCCGGTTCCAGGCCGATCGCGATCTCTTGGTCGTCTCCGGTGCACAAGGTTCGAAGCTCGATCCGTCGTCGGCAGATGGCATCAGCGCCAAAATGGGGATCGACGCGACCAAGCCGCTTGCAACCGAACCGATGGAGTTCAAGCGCATTCATGTAAAGGGCATTGAAAACGTCGACCTCGACAGGGTGCTACGGGACGATCCCAAGGCCACCTTCGCGCGGATGCTCGCTGGCTGAGGCGCGATCGGGCGGTTCACCGGCGAAAGAACAACGCTGGCCCAAGTCAGGGGAATGCAACGAGGAACGAGATGCTCGGCCGCGCGCCATGGAAGCCTTCGATCGATGGCCGGCGTGTGAACCGGGCTCACCTATCTGGGAGAGATGCCATGTCGACAGCACTGCGAATCGCGCACGGAGCCTTTGGCCGGGTGGCCCTTCTCGATATGGACTGGTCGCTGGTGCGCCACGCCCATCCGCATTGTCATGTGCTCTTGAAGGTAGAGGGAGCCGACACCCAGTTCGTCGTTGGCGACACGGTCTATCCGCTCACAAACGAGACCGCCGTCTTGGTGAATGGCTGGCAGCCGCATTCTTATGTCCACGATCCGGACAAACCGCGCACCGTCATTCTCGCACTTTATATCGAACCGGAATGGCTGAAGGCGTTTCGGCCGGGCTGGGCCGCGAGTGGCGCACCCGGATTTTTCAGCCAGCCCTCGGGCGAGGTGTCTCCGCGCATTCGCGGCCTCGCGATGAATCTCGCAGCCGATATGATGGCCCGCCCCGAGGCGCGAACCGCGCATGAATCGGCGCTTTCCGATTTGATGATCGCGGTGATCGAGCGCTTTACCCCGTGGCGAAGTTTTCCGGTTTCGATCAGAGAAATGAACACCCGGTCGGGCGACTGGCGTATCCGCCGGGTTGCTACGTCGATGCGATCTGATACGGGCCGGGGCGCCGACCTCGATGCGTTTGCGAAGGCAGCGGGCTTATCGCGTGCGCATTTCTTCCGGTTGTTCGAATCCTCGATCGGCGTGCCGCCCAGGGTTTACCTTAATGTTGTGCGCATGGAGCAGGCGGTCGATGCCGTGCTGAATCAATCGGCGAACGTCTGCGACATCAGCGCGCGGCTTGGCTTTGCCGAGCCGGCGCATTTTACGCGCTTCTTTCGTAACCACGCTGGCGTGAGTCCGAGCGAATTTCGCAACGTCTCTCGGCTCGCAAGTTGATGGTGCATCGCACCTGCGCAGATGAAATGAGACGGGATGGTAAGTCCTGAGACCGGCCGGTATGGCCCGATCCGCAGCGCTCCTGAATAAGACATCCTGACGCATCGGCGAGAATGCGTACGAGGACGTTCGGGATGACGGAAGGCGCTAGCCAGGCGATCTCCGATAATGAGCCAGGCCCGCTTTGGGTCGGGCGGTCGATTCCACGCGTCGAAGATGCGGCGCTTCTGATCGGTCGTGGCCGCTTCATTGACGATCTCGGAGTCCGTCCGGGCACGCTCCACGCCGCGATCCTGCGCTCGCCGCATGCCCACGCGGATATCGTCTCGATCGATTCGTCTGCGGCGAAACAGGCGTCCGGTGTTGTCACCATCCTCACCGGCGAGGATGTCAAGGCGCTGACAGCCAGTCTGGTCGTCGGCGTCAAGGCGCCGGTCGAGTGCTGGCCGATCGCGGTTGGCCGGGCGCGGTATGTCGGCGAACCGGTGGCCGTTGTCGTCGCAACCGATCGCTATCTGGCCGAAGACGCTGTTGACCTGATAGAGGTGCAATACCAGGCGCGACCCGCTTTGATCGATCCGCTGGCGGCGCTGAACCCGGATGCGCCGATTCTGCATGACGGCTTTGCGGGTAATGTCGCAAGCGATCGGGTGTTTCGCTACGGCGAACCTGAGCAAGCGTTTGCATCGGCCACACATCGGGTCAGTATCGACATCAGGTATCCACGTAATTCCTGCACGCCGATCGAAACCTACGGCGTCATCGCCGACTATGACGCGAGCGAAGACGCCTACGACGTCCTCGCCAATTTTCAGGGCCCCTTCAGCATCCATGCCGTGCTGTCGCGGGCATTAAAGGTCCCGGGCAATCGCTTGCGGCTGCGAACGCCGCCGGATTCGGGCGGCAGCTTCGGCGTCAAACAAGGCGTATTTCCCTACATCGTTCTGATCGGCGCGGCCGCGCGCGTCGCGGGGCGCCCGGTCAAATGGATCGAGGATCGGCTCGAGCATCTGACAGCATCGGTTTCCGCCACAAACCGGGCCACGACGCTGAGCGCAGCCGTCGCTGAAGACGGACGAATCCTCGCGCTCGATTGGGATCAGGTCGAGGACTGCGGTGCACATTTGCGCGCACCCGAGCCGGCAACGCTGTATCGCATGCACGGCAATCTGACCGGCGCCTACGACATTCGCCACCTCGCAATCCGAATCGCGTCGTCGTCACCAACAAGACGCCGACGGGATTGAATCGTGGCTTCGGCGGCCCGCAAGTCTATTTCGCGCTGGAGCGCCTGATTCAGCGCATCGCGGTCGAACTCGGTCTCGATCCGCTCGACGTCATCCGGCGCAATCTGATCCCCGCCAACGGCTTTCCGTATCGCACGGCGAGCGGGGCCTTGCTCGATTCCGGGGACTATCAGGAAGCGATCCGGCGCGGCGTCGATCAAGGCGCGCTCGCCGAACTCAAGTCGCGTCGCGACACAGCGCGCGCCGAGGGCCGTCTCTATGGTATCGGCTATACCGCCGTGGTCGAGCCCAGCGTCTCCAACATGGGCTACATCACCACCGTGCTGACGCCTGCCGAACGCCGCAAGGCCGGCCCGAAGAACGGCGCCCAGGCCACCGCGACGATCGCGATCGATCCGGTCGGCAGCGTGACCGTGCATGTCGCCTCGGTGCCGCAGGGGCAGGGCCATCGCACCGTTCTTTCCCAGGTCGTCGCGGACGTGTTCGGACTTGCGCCCGCAGATATCAGGGTCAACACCGAGATGGATACGGCCAAGGACGCCTGGTCGATTGCGTCAGGCAATTACGCCAGCCGGTTCGCGCCGGCCGTCGCCGGCACCGCCAGGCTCGCCGCCACGCGCATCGCGGCGCGGCTGGCGCGCATCGCCGCCAGCCAGTTGAACACCGATGTCGACGATATCGCGTTCGTCGGCGGCCATGTCGGATCGAAGCGCAACCCGGACAACAGGGTATTGTTCTCCCGCCTGGCGGGGCTGAGCCACTGGTCGCCGGCCGCGCTGCCCGACGGCATCGGCCACACGATCCGAGAGACCGTGTTCTGGAGCCCGCCGGAACTGACCGCCCCGGACGAAACCGACCACGTCAACTCGTCGCTCTGCCACGGCTTCATCTTCGATTTCTGCGGCGTCGAAATCGACCGCACCACGCTGCAAACCCGGATCGACCGTTACGTCACCATGCACGACTGCGGCACCATCCTGCATCCGGCCATGGTCGACGGCCAGATCCGCGGCGGCTTCGCCCAGGCCGTCGGCGCCGCGCTCTATGAGGAATACGCCTACGGCGCCGACGGCAGTTTCCTGACCGGAACCTTCGCCGACTATCTGCTGCCGACCACCATGGAAGTCCCGGATCCGTTGATTCTTCACATGGAGACGCCGTCGCCGTTCACGCCGCTGGGGTCGAAGGGCGTCGGCGAGGGCAACTGCATGTCGACGCCGGTCTGCATCGCCAACGCCGTCGCCGATGCGCTCGGCTGCGACGACATCGAGTTGCCGCTGGTGCCGGCGAAACTCGCGTCCATCGTGCGCGGTGCCGAAACCGCGCCGCCTCCGGGTCGCGCTGTCGCGCCGATCGAGGCGAAGGGCGGCGGACGCAAGCTGCGCGGCGAAGGCGAGGCGAGGGTCGGCGCGTCCGCCGAGCGGGTCTGGGCCATGCTGCTCGATCCCGAGACGCTGCGGGCCGTGATTCCCGGCTGCCACAGCGTTCAAAAGCTGTCGGACACGCATTTCCTCGCCGACGTCACCATCGGCATCGGTCCGGTGAAGGGACGATACCGCGCCGAGGTCAGGC
>JBOHIT010000613.1:0-9418 GCA_050726155.1 Bradyrhizobium sp. | reverse complement strand
TCGGCGCGATCCGCCGCCGCAAAGCGGCGGATCACGCTAAGCAACGATGGGCTACATGCCCATGATCGCGATATCCTTCACCGTGCCGGTGACGCCGGCGATCTTTGCGGCCTCGGTGGCCTTGCCGGTGGCGAGATCGACGCTGTAGAGCGTATCGCCCGCCATCAGCCAGGCTTCGTTCTTGCCATTGCCGTCCGACCAGATGTCGAACGCGACGTTGTCCGCCTTGATGCCGAGCTTGCCGATGGCGCCGAGCACGCCGTCATTCGGCGGCGCCTGCTTGATCAAGCCGCCGATGGTGGCGTCGATATTGAACAAGGCGGTTTCCTTCGCGCCCTTCACCGAATTGGTGTAAGCGCCGGCGACGATGTTTGGCTTCTCGCCCTTGTGCATGTCGGCGTCGGCATATTTGTGATCGCCGTCCTTGGTCACCTTGCCGTCATCGACATTGGCGCGCAGGTTCATTCCGTCAGCGCCCATCACGCGCAGGCGATCCGCCACCGGGTTGAAATCCACCGTCGCGGCGACGCCCTTGGCGAGCATGGTGTCGAGCTTGGACTTCATCGTGGCCTTGCCGTCGGCGGCAATGGTCACCACGGTTCCATCGTCGACCACGCCGTAGAGCAGGCCATCGGCCGGACGCACGTCGATGCCGACCAGCGCGCCGGATATGCCTGACACATTGACGGAACCGGTGGCTTTCTTCTGCGCGGTATCGACCATCGCAATGGTGTCACCGCCGATCAGGGCCGCGACCTGGGCCGCATTGGCGGCGGCGGACGACAGCAATAATGCGGCCGAAGCGGCGAAAATCGAACGAAAATTCATCGAAAAGCTCCCTGTGTTCTCACGATCCTCTCGGGACCAACACAGCGGGTACCTGCGGCACGGCGAAACGGATGCAGCGTGCGGAAAATAAAATTCATATCCGTGCATCCAAATGCCGCACCGCGCCGTACATGAACTATGCAAGGCATGGGCATGGCCGGGAATGGCACCATCGCAGCGGGAACGCGCAACCCCGCACTGTTCGATCAGGAGCGCGAGCTGCAGCTTGCCGCCGCATTGGCGCGCTGCGCCGCCGGCGACCGCGCGGCGTTGCAAGTGATCTACGATAACGAAGCGCCCCGCATGATCGGCGTCGCCCGGCGCATCCTGTTCCGGCAGGATCTGGCCGAGGAAGCGGTCCACGACGCCTTTATCCGGATCTGGCGCGGCGCGGCCGGGTTCGACCCGCATCGCGGCAGCGCCCGCGGCTGGCTCTATGCGGTGGTGCGCAACCGCGCGCTCAGCATTCATCGCGACGAACACCGCTATGAAACCTCGGACGAAAGCGCTGAACATATCGACTGCGAAGCCACCCTGTCGCGCATGCCGGAAACCAGCGCGCTGCGCCGCTGCCTCGAGCGGATCGACCGCCCGCGACGCGACGTGGTGGTGCTGGCCTACGTCCACGGCATGAGCCACGGCGAGTTGGCGGGAAAGCTCAGGGTTCCGCTCGGCACGGTCAAGAGTTGGGTGCGCCGCAGCCTGTTTGCGTTGCAGGAGTGCATGGGATGAACGAGCCCAATGCCGATGACGCGATGGCCGCCGACTACGTGATGGGCCTGCTGGAGGGCGCCGAGCACGCCGCGGCCGAGCAGCGGATCGCAACCGACGACGGCTTTGCCCGCGCCGTCAGCGCGTGGCGCGAACGGCTCGCCGACCTCGATTCCACCGCCGAGGAAACCCCGCCGAGCCCGGCGCTGTGGCAGCGGATCGCGGACGCGACCAAAATCGCACCGATCGATGCCCTGCCCTCGGCGCGCGCCGCGCTGCGCGGTGCGACGTTATGGAACAACATCCGGTTCTGGCGCGGGGCCGGCATCGGCGGCGCCTTCGCCACGCTGCTGTTCGCCTCGATCATGATCGGCGCATTGATCACGTCACGTCAGCTGCGCAACGACATGATCGCGCTGGCGCAGCGCAAGCCGATCTACGTCGCCGTACTGGTGAACGACACGACCAAGGAGGCCGGCGCCATCGTCAACGCCTTTGCCAATGGCCGGGTCGAACTGATCCCGCTGCGCCCGATCGACGTGCCCGCCGGCCGCACGCTGCAGGTCTGGACCTTGTGGGATCGCGCCATCGGCCCGAAATCGATCGGCCTCACCGGCCAGTCGCGTACACTGCAACTCGACCTGGGTTCGTTACCGGAAACCGTGCCGGACCAACTATTCGAGATCACGCTGGAGCCGGAAGGCGGCTCTCCGATCGGACGGCCGACGGGGCCGATCCTGTTCAAGGGAAATGCGGCGCGGGCGTTGTAGGGGGCTCTTCAGCAACGGCCTCACTCCACAATTTTCCAATACGAATCCTTGCGGATCACCTTCCCGTTGCGAAACGTGTAGAAGTCGCAACCATGGACCTCCTTCCTCGTTCCGTCGCGGGCGGTGCCTGTGAGGGTCCATTTTGACATGCCCGTTTCGGCAGTCGAATCCACAAAATGTTCGTCGTTGCCGTAGTGGACATCAGGGAGGCCTTCAAAGCGTGTTGCCAGCGCCTCTCGCACGGTCCGTTTGCCCTCGAAACGGGTCCCCCAAGGCTTGTTCCCCCTCGGCATCTCCAGGACACAATCGTCGGAAAAGAACGCCATGATACGATCAAGGTCGTGGGCGTTGAAGGCCTCACACAGTTCCATCAGTGTCGATTGAATGTCCATCGCTTCGTCTCCACGGCTATCGTACCGCCGCCCTAGCCCCCACCTACTAGCGCCAAGAACACCCTTCTCACCTCGGCCTGCGTCTCCCGCAGCCTCGCCGCCAGCGTCGAGAAGTCAGGCGTATCCCCGGCGCGCGCCATCACGCGCAGCAAATTCTCACCCGCCGTCGCCGGGTTGAACTTGTCGCTGACGCACAGCCGCAAGATCTGCGTCAGGTCGTGATAGAGCCGCGCGGCGGAGCGCAGCACTTCGGCTTCGGACTGCGGCAGCACACCTGATCGAGCTGAATTGTCGAGCACCTGCAGCGTCGAGACGCTGAGGATTTCGGGCTTTGCGGCGGCATAGGCGAGCTGGAGATACTGCGCGATGAAGTCGATATCGACGAGACCGCCGGCGGCGAGCTTCAAATCCCAGATGTCGCCCTCGCCCTTTTCCAGCGCGATCGCCTTGCGCATGTCGGCGACGTCGCCCGCGGTGCTGGCGGGATCGCGCGGGCGCACCAACACGCCGCGGATGATGTCTTCGATCTTCTTGCGGAACGCGGGCGAAGCTGAAATCACCCGCGCTCGCGTCAGCGCCATGTGCTCCCAGGTCCAGGCCTCGCGTTCCTGGTAGTCGGCGAACGCGTCGATCCGCGACGCCACCGGGCCGGCGCGGCCCGACGGGCGCAGCCGCATGTCGACGTCATAGAGCACGCCGTAATTGGTCCGCGTCGTGAAGGCGCTAATCAGGCGCTGGGTCAGCCGCGCGAAATATTGCGCGCCGTGCAGCGAACGCTCGCCGTCGGAGTCCGGATTTTCCTCGTCGAAATCGTAGAGCAGGATCAGATCGAGGTCCGACGACGCCGTCATCTCGCGGCTGCCGAGCCGGCCCATCGCGAGGATCGCGGTCTCCTGCCCCTTGATCCTTCCGTATTGCGTCGCGAACTGGTCGGTGACCAGGCCATGCACGGTGTGCACGATACCCTCGGCGACGTCGGCAAAGGCGACGCTGGCCTGCTGGGCCGACACCGTGCCTGAAAGAATACGCGTGCCGATCAGGAACAGGCTTTCCTGCCCGAACAGCCGCAGCCGGTCGAGAAAGTCCTCGTAGGAAACCGCATCCTCCAGCGTCGCCGCCAGCCGCGCCGACAATTCCTTCTGGTCCGGCATCGCGCCGAAGAAGCGCGGATCGATCAGCCCGTCCATGATCTGCGGCTGCCGCGCCAGCATGTCGCCGAGACGGGGCGCAGCACCAAGGATCAGCGCCACCAGTGCCACGAGATCGCGGTTCTGGCTCAGCAATGAAATCAACCGCCCGCCGCGCTGCAAGGCGCCGAGGAAGCGGTCGAACGCCGTCACGGCGTCGTCGGGGTCCTCGGCATGCGCGAGGCCGTCGATCAGGCCGGGGATGAATTCGACGAACGCGGTCTTGGTCGCCTCGTTGCGCAGCACGCGATAATCGTCCTGCATCCATTGCCGCAACGTGGTCGCGACCATCAGCGGCTTCTTGAAGCCGAGCGTGGCCAGATGGTCGAGCAGCCGCGGATCGTCAGGGCCGGTACCGTAATTGACCTCGGGCAGCTTTGCCGAGCCGGTCGGATCGCCCTCGAACAGCTTGCTGTAATGCCCCTGCACTGTCTTGAGATGCCCAAGCAGATCCTTGGCGAAAGCCGCGCGGCTCTCGTAGCCGAAGAAGTTCGCAAACCGCTCTACGGCTTCGGGTTCGTCGGGCAGCGCATGGGTCTGCTCGTCCGATATCATCTGCAGCCGGTGTTCGACCCGGCGCAGATATTCGTAGGCGATGGTGAGTTCTTCCAGCGCCTGAAACGTGATCCAGTTGCTGGTCGCCAGAACCTGCAACGCCTGCAGCGTCGGCCGTACCCGCAGATGCGGATGCCGGCCGCCGGCGATTAATTGCTGGGTCTGGGCAAAGAACTCGATTTCGCGGATGCCGCCGCGCCCGACCTTGACGTTATGGCCTTCGACCGCGATCTCGCTCTGGCCGCGATAGGTCTGCATCTGCCGCTTCATGTCGTGGACGTCGGCGAGCGCTGCGAAGTCGAGATGCTTGCGCCAGACGAACGGTGCAAGTTCAGCCATCAGCGCCTCGCCGGCTTTGGGATCGCCGGCGCAGGGCCGCGCCTTGATCATCGCGGCGCGTTCCCAGGTCCGCCCTTCCCGCTCGTAATAATGCAGCGCCGCGTCGGTCGACATCGCGACCTGCGTCGAGGCCGGATCGGGGCGCAAGCGCAGATCGACGCGGAACACATAGCCATCGCCGCTGCGCTGCTGGAGGAGCCGCGACAGCGCCTGCGTGACGCGCACGAAGAACGGCGCCGGCTCGATATCAGGCACCAGCGAGGTCGCGGCCGGATCGAAGAACACGATCAGGTCGATGTCGCTGGAATAGTTCAGTTCACCCGCCCCCATCTTGCCCATCGCGAGCACGATCAAGCCGCTGCCTTCCTCGGGCCGGTCGGGGTTGGCGGCCGTCATGCGGCCCCGCGTGACCTCCTGGCGCAACAGGAACCGCAACGCCGCTTGCACTGACGCGACCGCAAGATCGGTCAGTGCCGCCGTCACCCGCATCACCGGCCAGACCCCGCCGATGTCGCACAGCGCGATCATCAGCGCGGCTTCCGCCTTCAGGCGGCGCAGCAGGTGCATCACGTCGGTCTCGCCGGCCGCCGTGAACACGTCGTGGGTGGTTTTCTCGATCAGGGACGAAAGATGCGACTCCGGGTCGCATGTCAGCAGCCGGATCAGCCGCGACGCATCGGCGCGCACCAGATCGAACAGATAGGGCGAGAATTCCACGATCCCGAGCAGGATGCGCCTCGTGAACGGCTGTTCGGGCAGCGCGTCGAGCGCAGCCGACTGCGCCGGCTCCAGTTCGGAGAGCCAGTCGCCCAAGACCTGTTCGGCGTTGCTGGAAGCGGAGACGTGCGGCCCGTCCACGAAGCGCGCGGACAGGCCCAGTCCTTCCGCGTTGCCCGGCGCGGATGAGTTCATGCCACCTTCTGTGGCACATCCTGCGTTTGAGCCGCAAGCCTGTCACCGGAGGCCGCGCGCGCCGGGATCGCCAGTGTCGCAATCAGGCCCGGATGCGAATCGCCGAGCCGCAGTTCGCCGCCATGCAGCGTCGCCACCGCCGAGGCCAGGCTGAGACCAAGGCCGGAACCGGGCAGCGTCCGGCTGGCTTCGAGCCGCACGAAGCGTTCCACCGCGTGCTTGCGATCGGCCTCGGGAATGCCGGGGCCATGGTCGGTAACGCTGAGCAGCACGGAATCGCCCTCGCGCCGGGCCTCGACCAGGATCTCCTTCGATCGCGCCGTCACGGTGGCGTCCAGCGGCTGCACATTCGGGTCCGGCTTGCCGTATTTGATCGCGTTCTCGACCAGATTGGCCAGCGCCTGGCTGATCAGCTCGCGGTTGCCGTGCAGCGGCGCCGGCTCGGTTTTCACGCGCAGGGTCAGGCCGTCGTCTTCGGCCAGGGGCTCATAGAGTTCGTGGATCCCACGGGCGACGGCGGCGGCGTCGAAATCGTCCATGTTGCCGCGCGCCTGCCCGGACTCGGCGCGCGCAATCATCAGCAGCGCGTTGAAGGTGCGGATCAGGCCGTCGGATTCCTCGATGGTGCGTTCCAGCGCGGCGCGATATTCGGCCTCGCTGCCGGAACTCGCCAATGCCTCCTCGGCGCGGTTGCGCAGCCGCGTCAGCGGCGTCTTGAGGTCATGGGCGATATTGTCGGAGACTTCCTTGAGGCCCATCATCAGGGCCTCGATCCGCTCCAGCATGGCGTTGAGATTTTCGGCCAGGCGATCGAGTTCGTCGCCGCTGCGTCCGACCGGCAACCGGCCGGAGAGATCGCCGGCCATGATGCGCTGGGTGGTGCCGGTCATGGCGTCGATCCGGCGCAGCACCCGCCGCGCCACGAAGATGCCGCCGCCGAGGCCGAGCACGATGACGACCAGCAGCGACCATTGCGCGGCGTTGGCCACGATCCCGAACATCCGCCGGCGCTCGTCGAGGTCGCGTCCGACCAGCAGGCGGAAACCGTTGCTGAGTTGGGTAACGTACACCAGCGCGCGGTGATCGCCGGTGTCCTGGTCATCGAGCCGGCGATAGGCGGTCTCCGACCAGCCCGATGTCGCCATCACGCCCGGTGCCAGAGAGCCGACATTGCCGCCGAACGCCGTCCCAGCCGGAGTCGTGACGAGATAGAGATTGGCACCAGGCCGCAGCGAGCGGTAGCCGATCGTACGGGAGAGGCCGCTCAAGCCGCGGCGGGTATAGATGGCGTCGATCTCGGCGATTTCGACGTTGACGGTGCTGGTGATCTGCTCGGTGATCAACCGGCGCGTGTTCCAGGCGAAATAGCCCAGCAGCGAGGCGGCAAACAGCGCAAACAGAAACAGATAGACCAGCGTCAGGCGGAACGCCGTGGTGCGGATCAGTTTACCGAATGCCGTCACGGATCATGTATCCGGCGCCGCGGATCGTATGCAGCAAGGGCCGCTCGAAGCCCTTGTCGATCTTGGAGCGCAGCCTCGAAATATGCACGTCGATGACGTTGGTCTGCGGATCGAAATGATAATCCCAGACGTTTTCCAGCAGCATGGTGCGCGTCACCACCTGCCCCGCATGCTTCATCAAATATTCGAGCAGCCGGAATTCGCGCGGCTGCAGCGTCAGTTCGTCCTTGCCGCGGGCGACGCGGTGCGAGAGGCGGTCGAGTTCGAGATCGCCGACCTTGTAACTGGTTTCCTCGACCGGGCCGCCATGGCGGCGCGACAGCACTTCGACACGCGCCAGCAGCTCGGCAAACGAATAGGGTTTTGGAAGGTAGTCATCGCCGCCGGCGCGCAGGCCCTTGATGCGGTCATCGACCTGCCCAAGCGCGGAGAGGATCAGGACCGGTGTGCGGTTGCCCTTGTCGCGCAGCGCGCCGATCAAGGACAGGCCGTCGCGTTTCGGCAACATGCGGTCAACCACCAGCACGTCGTATTCGCCGCTGTCGGCGAGCGACAGGCCCTCCTCGCCATCGCTGGCGAGATCGGCGACATAACCGACTTCACGGAACGCCTTCACCAGATAGTCGGCGGACTCGCGGTCGTCTTCGATGATCAAGAGGCGCATTTGCGGGGCGGTTGCGGTCACGTCAGTGGCTTTCTCTCACCATGGCGCGGGCCGCATGCCGATGCAAGGCGAGCCGGAACCCACGCAATTTTTTGTGTTTGCAAGTGAAATATCGGGTGAAATTCAGCGTGAAAAAAGCGGGCGGCGAGGCTGGGGGACCCCGCCGCCCTTTTCCCTTCCGACGGAGGGGGGCGTATTCCATCGAAAGGTACTTTGAGGGAGCGAGCTTTGGACCCGCTCCCCGGAAGGAGCCGTCGGCGGGGGCGACTGATGCCAACGAAACCCTCCATCTCGTATTTAACCCTTGGCGACCGGCACTGCCACGAACCGCGACGAACCGCCGCTCTTCACGCGCATGAGGACGCTGCTCTTGTTGTCCGTGCGCGCGGCGTTGATCGCATCGCGGACCTCGTTGGCGGTGGCCACGGTCTTGCCGCCGACTTCCAGGATCACATCGCCTTCCTTGAAGCCGCGCTCGGCTGCCGCACTCTTCGGGTCCACGTCAGTGACCACGACGCCTTCCTTGCCGGCGCCCGCGACGCTGTTGGCGGGGGCAACGGTCATGCCGAGCTTCGGCACGTCGGTTCCCTTGTTCGGCTTGGCCTTGTCGCCGTCGTCGATGTTGGCCTTGGCTTCAACCGTGTTCGGCAACTGGCCGAGCGTCAGGTTGATGACCTTGTCCTGGCCCTTGTGCAGCACGTTGAGCTTCACCGCGGCACCCGGCGCCAATCCACCGATGGTGCGGGCGAGCTCGCGCGCATCCTTGACCGGCTCGCCATTGACCGAGGTGATGACGTCACCGGCCTCGATGCCGGCCTTGGCCGCCGGACCGTTGGTCTGCGGTTCCGCCACCAGCGCGCCTTCCGCCTTCTTCAGGCCGAGGCCGTCGGCGATATCAAGCGTCACCGGCTGGATCTGGACGCCGATCCAGCCGCGGGCGACTGACCCCTTGTCCTTGAGCTGGGCAACCACGCTCTTCACCGTGGACGCGGGAATCGAGAACGCGATACCGACGCTGCCGCCGGACGGCGAGTAGATCGCGGTGTTGACGCCCATCACCTCACCCGAGGTATCGAACGCCGGACCACCGGAGTTGCCCTTGTTCACGGGCGCGTCGATCTGGATGAAATCGTCATACGGACCGTTGCCGATGTCGCGGCCGGAGGCCGAGACGATGCCGGCGGTCACGGTGCCGCCGAGGCCGAACGGGTTGCCGACCGCGAGCACCCAGTCGCCGATCCGCGGCTTGGAGTCGGACAGCTTGGCGAACGGGAAGTCGGTGCGACCGGCGACCTTGATCAGCGCGACGTCGGTGCGCGGATCGGTGCCGATCACCTTGGCGGTGTAGGTCTTGCCGTCGTCCATCGTGACTTCGACCTTGTCGGCGCCGTCGACGACGTGGTTGTTGGTCACGGCATAGCCGTCAGCCGAGATGAAGAAGCCGGAACCCTGGCCGGTCACCGGGCCACGGCCGCCGCGCGGTCCGCCGCGCAGGCCCGGCGGCAAGCCATCCGGTCCACCGAAGCGGCGGAAGAAACGTTCCATCGGCGAGCCCGGCTGAAACGGCGAATCGTCATCGCGGTTGGCGCTGTCGTCC
>JBOHIT010000612.1:0-4611 GCA_050726155.1 Bradyrhizobium sp. | reverse complement strand
CTGGTAGGTCGAGATGCCCATCTTGGACATCACCTTCTAAAGCCCCTTGCCGATCGACTTGATGTAGCGCTTGACGATTTCATAATCGTCGAGCGAGCCGGGCAGGCGGTCCTTCATCGCGATGATGGTTTCGAACGCCAGATACGGATTGATCGCTTCGGCGCCGTAGCCGGCCAGGCAGGCAAAGTGGTGCACTTCGCGCGGCTCGCCGGATTCGACGACGAGGCCGACCGAGGTGCGCAGCCCGGTGCGGATCAGATGATGATGCACGGCGGCGCAGGCCAGCAGCGAGGGGATCGGAATCCGGTCCGAGCCGGCCATGCGGTCGGACAGGATGATGATGTTGACGCCCTCGCGCACCGCGCCTTCGGCACGCGCGCAGAGTTCGTCGAGCACCTGTTCGAGGCCCGCCGCGCCGAAGCCGGCATGGAAGGTGGTGTCGAGCGTGCGCGACTTGAAATGGCTGTCGGCGACGTCGGAGATCGAGCGGATCTTCTCCAGGTCCGCGTCGGTCAGGATCGGCTGGCGCACTTCGAGCCGCTTGGTCGAGGCGAGACCCTGCAGGTCGAACAGGTTCGGCCGCGGCCCGATGATCGAGACCAGGCTCATGACCAGCTCTTCGCGGATCGGATCGATCGGCGGGTTGGTGACCTGCGCGAAATTCTGCTTGAAGTAGGTGAACAGCGGCTTCGGCCGGTCCGACAGCGCCGAGATCGGCGTGTCGTTGCCCATCGAGCCCGCGGCCTCTTCGCCGGTCGAGGCCATCGGCGTCATCAGGATGCTGATGTCTTCCTGCGAATAGCCGAATGCCTGCTGCCGATCGAGCAGCGGCAGGTTGGAGCGCATGCCCTTGCTCGATGCGTCGGGTAGTTCCTCGAGCTGAATCTGGGTGCGATGCAGCCAGTCGCGGTACGGATGGCTCTTGGCCAGATCAGCCTTGATCTCGTCGTCCGGAATGAGGCGGCCCTGTTCGAGGTCGACCAGCAGCATCTTGCCGGGCTGCAGCCGCCACTTGGTGATGATCTGGTCCTCGGGGATCTTCAGCACGCCCATTTCGGACGCCATCACGATGCGGTCGTCCTTGGTCACGAGATAGCGCGCCGGCCGCAAGCCGTTGCGGTCGAGCGTGGCGCCGATCTGGCGGCCGTCCGTGAAGGCGATCGCGGCGGGGCCGTCCCACGGCTCCATCATCGCGGCGTGATATTCGTAGAACGAGCGGCGCGTCTCATCCATCAGGGGATTGCCGGCCCAGGCTTCCGGAATCATCATCATCACGGCGTGCGGCAGCGAGTAACCGCCCTGCACCAGGAATTCGAGCGCGTTGTCGAAGCAGGCGGTGTCGGACTGGCCCTCATAGGAGATCGGCCACAGCCGCGAGATGTCCTTGCCGTACAGCTCCGAATGCACCGAGGCCTGACGTGCCGCCATCCAGTTGACGTTGCCGCGCAGCGTGTTGATTTCGCCGTTATGGGCGATCATCCGGTAGGGATGCGCCAGCGACCAGGCCGGGAAGGTGTTGGTGGAGAAGCGCTGATGCACCAGCGCCAGCGCACTCTCGAAATCCGCTTCGTGCAGGTCGGGATAATACTTGCCGAGCTGGTCGGCGAGGAACATGCCCTTGTAGATCACGGTCCGGCACGACATCGAGACCGGGTAATAGCCGGCCAGGCCGCGGTCACGGCGTTGATAGATCGCCTGCGAGATCGACTTGCGCAGGATATACAGCCGGCGCTCGAAATCATCTTCGGACTTGGTGGCGCCGTTGCGGCCGATGAACACCTGCATGCAGGCGGGTTCGGTCGGCTTGACGGTTTCGCCGAGCGAGGAATTGTCGGTCGGCACGTCGCGCCAACCGAGCAGCATCAGGCCTTCGGCCTTGATCTGTTCGGCGATGATGCTCTGGATCACTTTGCGCCACGCCGTCTCCTTCGGCATGAACAGGGCGCCGATCGCGTAGTCGCCGGGCTTCGGCAGCTTGAAGCCGATCTCGGCAGCCTTGCGCTTGAAGAACGCGTGCGGGATCTGCACCAGGATGCCGGCGCCGTCGCCGGCGCGCGGGTCGGCGCCGACAGCGCCGCGATGTTCGAGGTTGCAGAGAATGCTGATCGCGTCGTCGACGATCTGATGCGACTTCTTGCCCTTGATGTTGGCGATGAAGCCGACGCCGCAGGAATCCTTCTCGAGGCTCGGGTCGTAAAGTCCCTCGGCCGGCGGACGCCAGCTGAACTCGCGCTGAGGTTCGGCGTGCAAAGATTCTGAAGAATGCGCGGCGTCGTCCGGTTTCGAGATAGCGGTCGCCGACAGCGTTTCTGTCACGATGTTTTCGCGCTCGAATTCCGACCCGCTCATCTCAGTCCTCTCAATCAGGTCAAGGGCCTCAACCGTCACCGGCGCACCTTGGGCGTTTGCGGCACCCACCGGGCCACCGCTCGTCCTCCGCGAGCCGCAATTTCCTAAATTCAGGCCTGGGCGTTCAACGTCCCTGAGGAACGGCCTTGCCTGCACTTGCCTGGAGCTCGAAGCCGCCAGGTTTTCGTTGCAATCCCTGTGCCGGGAATGCCCCATAATTGAGACAGTGATACTGTCCTAACTCCGACCATGCCAAATTTTTCTCTATCATACAAGCAGCTGAAAGTCCCCGGCCGCATGGCTGATCCGTGCCTGTAGCAGTCAGAACACACCGCCCGGGATTGTCGAAACGAACTGCCCCGGATTTGAGGCAAACACGCCGCGATCCGGCCCAAGGACTGCCGGATTCCACAATGAAATTCGGTTCCGGGACGGGCCAAGAGAGCAAACACGCTCCGGGCAGGGGCTAACAGGAGCGATCGATGATGAAGTTCTTCACAGGATGGTTGTTGGCGGCCGGGCTTGCGCTTGGCGCGACGGCTGCACAGGCGCAAGTGCTGGCGCCGTACGAAGCCGGACGCTCGCCATACTATTCGGCCTCCGATATGGGCGGCCCCTATTACGCACCGCCGCCGCGGGAATATCCCGGGCCGCGCTACGGGCAGGGGCCGATGCTGCTGCCGCCCACCGAGGTCTACACGGTGGTGCGCGAGAGCGGGTTTTCGCCGCTCGGCATCCCGCAGCAGCGCGGCTTCGTCTACACGATTTCGGTGATCGACCGCGGCGGTGACGATGGTCGGCTGATCATCGACGCCCGCACCGGGCGGATCATCCGCTTCGTCCCGGCACACCGGATCGGCGAGCAATTCAACGACGATCTGACCCTGAATTACGGCCCTCCCGGACCGCTGCCGCCGACGACCCAAATCCCTGTGAACCATGGCCGGGCCGCGACGCGGACGCCGAAGTCGATCCCGCATGTCGCGAGCCGCACGGTGCCGGTACCGCGGGCGAACCCGCTCGCCGCCGCGAGGCCCGCTACCGTCGAGCCGGCCGCCAAGCCTGTAGCTGCCGAAAAGTCGGTGGCGGCCGAACCGGTGGCGAAGCCAGCAGCAGCAGCTGCTGCTGCTGCTGCCGAGCCTGCGCCCAAACCCGCAGCCGCGGCGGAACCGGTCCAGCAATCGGCCTCGGCTCAACCGAAGGCGGCTGAAGCGCAATCCGCGCCGGCCGCGGCCCTGACGACCGGTGCGGCCCAGGCCAAGCCGGTGCCGCCGATCGCCCCGACCCAGGACATGCCGAAGGTGCAGGGGCTGGAGTAAAATAACTTCGAGTCGCAGCGGCGCTTCCTGATCCCTCCCCGTGCGGGGAGGGATCAGCGGCGTGCTATTCCTTATGCCCCGCAGCCGCCAGGATCAGGTCGGCAATTTCCTTGGGATGCGACACCAGCGACAGATGACCGGCGTCGAGTTCGACCGTGGTCGCATTCATGCGCTTGGCCAGAAACCGCTCGAGGTCGGGATTGATGGTCTGGTCCTGTTTCGAGACCGCATACCATGACGGCTTGGAGCGCCAGGCGGCCGCGGTTGTGCGTCCCGCAAACAGCGAAACCGCCGTCGGCTCCTGCACCGCGTAGAGCACCTCGGCCTTTTTCGGCTCCACGCCATTCGCAAAATATTTCAGGAAGGAATCTTCCGACAATTTGGTGAAGCCGTCATGTTCGCGGACGCCGGCGCGCGCCGGCCCGGCCGGGAATTTTCCGGACAGCGCGACGAAATCCTCGTTGGCATCGGGGCCGCGCGCGGCGACATACACCAGCGCCGATACTTTCGGATCGGTGCCGGTCTCGCTGATGACGGTGCCGCCCCAGGAATGCGCCACCAGCACGGTCGGGCCGTCCTGCAGCGCCAGCGCGCGGCGGGTCGCGGCGACGGAATCGGCCAGCGACGTCAGCGGATTCTGCACGGCGGTGACCTTGAGCCCGGCGGCCTGCAGATAGGGGATGACTTCCGACCAGCTTGAGCCGTCCGCCCACGCGCCGTGCACCAGCACGACATTGCGCGCGACCGTCGTCGTTGCGGCCTCTGCCGGCAGTGCGCCAAGCGATCCCGCAAATGCCGTGACCGCGAGCGCCGTTACCAATTGAACCATTTTCATCGAACCAACTCCGTGATTTTTGCAAGCGTGATGCGCTGCCCTTCAGGAGAGTTTCGGTTCGTAGCGGCGCGACGTTACGGCGCTCACGGCGGTGTGATTGTCCAATCG
>JBOHIT010000611.1:0-20623 GCA_050726155.1 Bradyrhizobium sp. | reverse complement strand
GCGCTCGACACCTCGGGAACCGTCAGCTTGCGGCGGGAATCGGCGTCGGCGGCGATGAAAAAGGCGGCTGAGCTGATCGCCGATGGCTGCTGGGACGTCGAGATCGTGACGCCCGACGGCGCCACCTACAATTCGAGCGAGTTCGACCGGTTGGCCGAGCGGGTGTCAGGCCGCCCAGCACTGTCCGCCGCCGTCGACGCGCAACACCTGTCCTGAGACGAACGCCCCCATCGGCCCTGCGAACATTTCGACGACGCGCGCGACTTCATCGACGGTCGCGATGCGGTCCAGCGTGCCGGTTTCGACCATCCTGTTCTGATCGACCGCGCGCGTTCCCATGAAACGGCCGGTGCGGGTGTCGCCCGGCGCGATGCAGTTCACATTGATGTCGTAGCTGCGGAGCTGATCGGCCAGGCAGCGCGTGTAATGCGTCATGCCGGCCTTGGCGACGGCGTAGATCGAGGCGTTGGTCCGGCCCTTGAAGGCCGCGACCGAACCGATGGTGACGATGCGGCCCTGACGCCGCGTCATCATCTCCTTCGCTACCGCCTGGCAGGTCAGAATCGTGCTGAGCAGGTTGCGGTCCAGCACCGCGCGCACGTCTTCTTCCTTGATGCCGATGGCGTCGTTCGGATCCGGCTTGCCGCCCTTGGCGGCGATGTCGCCGCCGGCATTGTGGACGAGGATATCGATCGGCCCCAATTCGCTCGTCGTGGTCTCGACCACGCGGGCGATGTCGGCACCGAGCGTGAGATCGCCGAGCACGCGAACGGTTTTCACGCCAAATGCCTTGGCGACATCCTCCGCGACCGCCGTCAGCGTCGATCCCTCGCCATATTCCGCCGGGCCGTTCTCGCGCATGCCGTGAATCGCAACGTTGGCGCCCATGTCGGCGAGTTTCTCGGCAAAGGCGCGGCCGAGCCCGCGGCCCGCGCCGGTGACCAATGCGACCTTGCCTGTGAGCGCCCGCGCGCCGTCATTCGATGCCATGATGTGTTCTCCTTGACGTGAGAGGCTAATCTGCTGCGAGATCGAGGCCGATCGCGAGGGCCTGCACCAGGCACATCGGCGCCACCAGCGTGCGCAACGCCGGCTCCGGCATGTCCTGGATCTCGAACACGACCGAAGCGCCCTCGACGATCGGGCTCAACAGGCTGTCGGTGATCGAAATCGCCGGCACGTTGCGCGCCACCAGTTCGGGAAACAGCCGCGCCGTATCCGGATAGTAATTGCGGAAGCTGATCGCGACCAGCGCATCGGCCGACGTCGCCGGATGCGACTGTTCGCGGATGCTGCCGCCGACGCCGTCGAGCAGCACAACGCGCCGGCCGAACTTGCGCAGGACGTACGCCAGGTGCGTCACCACCGGAAACGAGCCGCCGAGGCCCAACAGATAGATATCGCGCGCCTTCGACAAGATGCCGATCGCAGATTCCAGCTGACGCTCGTGCGCCGATTGGCTGAGCGCCACCAGCGACGATTGCGCTTCCGCCACGAAGCGCGACAGCACCGCGGCAGGTTTTCGGCCGAGGATCGACTTCTCCTCGTGCTTCATGCGCGCCAGCCGCGCCTTGTAGCTCGGCGCCACGCCGGCCACGAGGCGCGAGCGGAACACCTGCTGCATCTGGGTGAAGCCGTCGAAGCCGATCGCATGCGCGAAGCGGACGATCGCCGACGGCGGTACGCCGGAGCGCTCCGCGATCTCGGCGACGGTGCCAAGCGCCACGTCGGTCGGATGATCCAGCACGAACTCGGCGATCTGCTGCAGACGGCCGGACAATGCGCGATGCCGCTGCGCAATCGCGCCGCGCAACTCGTCGTAACTCATCGCCGATCCGGCAGGCTTGTTCATGGGCATTAGCCTAATGGGTCGCGCCGTTGCGCGCTTCGGACCAAACATTCCACTACTATGTCAGAACGGAACTTTCATTCAACAGGGCATTGGTGGCGAGCGTAACGCGTCGCGCTGGCCTAATTCTTGATCGCGTAGAGCGGCGTTCTCACCGTCAGCTGGTAGGACGGTTTTGGCGTCCATGCGATCTGCGCGGTAACGCCGAACAAGCGATTGTCATCGTCGTCCATCCGGTCGAGATCGAGCCGCACGATCGGCTGGGTGAAGGCCGGAAACGGCGTCAGATTGAGCAGCTGCGCGCCGCCAAAGGATTGCACGCCGAAGCGCCCGGTCAGCTTCCAGTTGTTGTCCCACTGATAATAGCCGCCGACATAACCCATGGTGCCAGGCTTGACCTCGGCGAACACCGTGTCGACGATGACTTTCGTGTACTGCGCACCGACGAGCAATCCCCGCGTTTCATCCGTATTCAACGCGTAGTCGGCTTCGAGGATCGTGTTGTAGGACGTCGTGGCCAATGGTGCGTTGGAGATCGATCGCGACGCGTTGCTTTGGATCGTCAGCGTCGGCAACATGCCGCCATTCTGCTGATAGAGGTCGGCCTGGAAGCCCATGGTAAAGCCGTAGATTTCAAACGACGACCAGGGCGCGCTGCCTGACTGCGAGGTGGCGCCGCTGATGCCGCCGTAGACCGACAGCCGGTCGTTGACATCAACCGTCAGGGGAATGTCGAGGTTGATGCTTCGGCTTGACGGCGCCGACAAGGTCCCCAGCGTCGTCAGGCCGGTTAACGTCGACAACAAAGGCGGCGCGCTGAAGCCGATCGAGAGCGAACCGGCGGGCAGTGTGGTGTAGATCGTCCGCAAGTCGAGATAGATGTTCGGCATTGCCGGCTTCGGCTTGGCCGGTTCGTCTTCATCCTCGCCACTATCCTTGCCAAGGGCGAGACCTGAACAGCACAACGACAGCAGCACGCCAAGCGCCAGCTTCCGCGCGGGGCGCGTACCGGTTCCTGCAAATCCTGATTTCGATTGACGGCGCACAGCGGGCACTCAAGAAACATGCGTCCTACTGTAGCGAAATCCAGCGCATCGGGGAAATTTTGCGCCTGTTGTCTATCGACCGCTCTTGCCCGCGGCTTTGATGGCGACCGACAGTGCCATTTTGGTCTGCTCCACAATGTCTTCGACCAGTTCCTCCCGGCTGACATTGGCCATCTGGCCGGTGAGCAAACCCTGTTCGGCCAGCATGACCACGCCGTGAAGGGCGGCCCAGATTTGCAGGGCGCTGCGTTCGCGCAGCAATCCGACCGCGGGCGCTTCGAGGGATTCCAGCAGCAGTTCGAAGGTTTCCATCGCGGCGACGTGCAGTTCGCTGCCCTTGGGCGCACATGCCATGGTTCGCGAGGCGAACATCAGCCGGTAGATGCCGTTGCGGCGAAGGCCGAAGTCCAGCGTGGCTTGCGCCAGCCGCGACAGCTTTGAACGCTTTGAAGGTTTTCCGGTCGACTCGCGCAGGATGGTGTTGAACTGGCGGAAGGCTTCGGCCGTCACCGCCGTCAGCAAACTCTCGCGGTCGGCAAAATGCTTGTAGGGAGCCGGCTGCGAGACGCCGAGTTTCTTGGCCAGCGCGCTGATGCTGATCGCTTCGGGGCCGCCAAGCTCCACTTCCGTGAGGGCGGCCTGAACCAGGGCATCGCGGAGATCCCCATGGTGGTAAGTATTGAGTGGCTTGCGGGCGGGACGAGGGGGCATTGGGCGTAATGCTCTATAACTTTCTGCTTGACAGCACAACCGCGCCGATAATGTAATAGCATATAACTTGAAGAGGCGAGCCGGCCGCGGCCGGCATCGCCCAATCAGCATGAGGAAATGCGACGCGCCGGTTGAGTGCGCGTGGCCTTGAGGGAGCGCTCGCCATGTCGGGAAAGCTGAAGATCCGCGTTGACCAGGACAAATGTCAGGGCCACGCACGCTGCAAGTCACTGGCGCCGGAACTGTTCGAGCTCGACGAATTCGGCAATGCCCACGAAGTCGGCGACGGCTCCGTTCCCGCGGGCCTGGAAGACAAGGCCTGGCTCGCCCAGACCAACTGCCCCGAAATCGCGATCGAAGTGACCGAAGAGTGAGCGGGACCCAGGAATAGCCCTCCTCGAAATCAAGCTCGTCCAGAGCGAACCAAGCAAAAGGAATTTGCGCGATGTCCGATTCCGTCAGCATGATGCCCGAACATCCCCCGGTCACCGATTGGGTCAACGATTTCGATCACACCGATCCGCGCTGGACCGATAATCCGTTTCCGATCTGGGATGAACTGCGCAACGAATGTCCGGTGGTTCACACCAAGCGTTTCCTCGGCTGCTATTTGCCGACCACCTATCAGGCAGTGAAGGAAATCGCCTACGACACCGAGCATTTCTCCTCGCGCCGCGTCATCGTGCGCGACGTGCGGCCCGAGGTTATGCGCAACGCCGCACCGCCGATCACGTCAGATCCGCCCTATCACAAGCCGGCCAAGCAATTGCTGCTGCCGCCGTTCACGCCGGACGCGATGAAGAAGCTGGAGCCGCGAGTTCGCGCCATCTGCAACGAGCTGATCGACGAGTTCATTGCCGACGGCCACTGCGACGCCGCGGCGCGCTACACCAAACACGTTCCGGTTCGTGCTATCGCCCACATGCTTGGTATTCCCGAGAAAGACGGTGATCTCTTCGTCAAGTGGATCCACATGATCCTCGAGCTCAGCATCAAGGACGAAAGCATGCTGATGCAGGCGGTGCAGGAAATGAGCGCCTATTTCGCCGGCCACATCGAGCATCGCAAGACGCATCCGACCGACGATCTGATCTCGACGCTGATGAAGGCCAGGGACAAGGACGGCAATCCGCTGGAAGATTCCCAGGTCCTGGGCTCGCTGCGGCTACTGCTGATTGCCGGCATCGACACCACCTGGAGCGCGATCGGCTCCTCGCTGTGGCATCTGGCGAATACGCCGGCGGACCGCGATCGCCTGATCGCGGAGCCGGAACTGATGCCGAGCGCGATCGAGGAATTTTTGCGGGCCTATTCGCCGGTGACGATGGCGCGCGAAGTGATGAAGGAAACCACCATCAGCGGCTGCCCGGTGAAGCCGGGCAACATGGTGCTGCTGTCGTTCCCCGCGGCCAACCGCGACCCCGCGATGTTCCCGGATGCCGACAAGGTCGTGATCGACCGCAAGGAGAACCGCCACGCGGCGTTCGGCCTCGGCATTCACCGTTGCGTCGGCTCTAACCTTGCGCGCATGGAAATGACGGTCGCGATCGAGGAATGGCTGAAGCGGATCCCGGATTTCAAGCTCGATCCGGCCGGCAAGGTCACCTGGTCGGAAGGCACGGTGCGCGGCCCGCGCCAGCTTCCGGTGCTGTTCGGCAAGCGAGGCTGACGGCGGAGAGCGCGTTACTTGATCTTCGTTTCCGTGCGACTATCGCCCCGTTTCGATTGAATCGAACCGGGCTCTAGTTTTTTCTATTTTGACGCGTTTTCTGGGCGCGAACCGGGGCCACTTCGCTGGAAAACGCTATAGGGTGCCGATAGCGGAGGTGACATGAGTCGTATCTTTGGCGCCGTCTGCCAGAACGGATATGTCGTGCGCGACATCCGGGCCGCGATGGATCACTGGATCAAGGTGATGGGTGTCGGGCCTTGGTATTACATTGATCGCGTCAAGACCGATTACTTCCGCCACCGCGGCGCCGATTCTGCGATCGAGATGAGCATCGCGATCGCCAATTCCGGCGACCTCCAGATCGAACTGATCCAGCAGCGCAATGACGCGCCATCCATGTACCGGGAGTTTCTCGACTCGGGGCGTGAAGGATTGCAGCACATGTCATATTGGACCCGCGACTATCAGGGCCTCTACGACCGTGCGCTCTCGCTGGGCTACAAGGTCGGGCATGAAGGCCAAATCGGTGGCGAGCAGGGCCGCTTTTGCTATTTCGATACGGAGGCCCATTCCGGAACCGTTGTCGAGATTTCCGACGTCAGTGGCGGGAAAGGAAAATTCTTCACGCGCGTCAAACAAGCGGCCATGGGCTGGGACGGCTCCGACCCGATACGGGACGTGACGGCGCGTTAGTTCAGGCAGTGGTTCGCGAAGGCACTTCCGCGGATTGACCGCGCCGCCGGTTGCGGCGATCATCGCCGCATGCCCAAACAAGCGGAGCGGTGGCGATGAGCGAGTTGCCGGAAATGGATGGTCCGCGAGCCCTGGACGAAATCGCGAGCTATCATGCCCACGTCTATTATGATCCGGCGACGACGCGGGCCGAGGCCGAGCAGTTGCGCACGTGGATCGGCGAACGCTTTTCGGTGACGCTGGGGCGATGGCACGACGTCAAGGTCGGCCCGCACGACCAGGCGATGTATCAGGTGGCCTTCGCCCGGGAGGTGTTCCCCGACCTGGTGCCCTGGCTGATGATCAATCACGGCCGGTTGAGCGTCCTGGTCCATCCGAACACGGTCAATCCGCGCCGGGACCATCTCGCCGATCCGATCTGGATCGGGCCGGCGCTGTTCGTGCACGCGGACAAGCTGCCGGAACATTCCGAGATGGAAGCGGCGCCGGCGCCGAATACCACCCCGACGCTGCGGCCCTGAGCGTCCCCCGTTATCGCCACACCCCGGATCGGCGGCTGTTTACCACGATTTGCGTGGGCCGCGGCCGCTCGATTGATAGCCGTAGCCGTGCTACCGTGTCTCGAATATGCCTTACTTTGGATTGCAATATGTTGGGGCTTATTCGGTGAATCCCTTGCGGAATCAGGTGTAATTCCGAAGCGCCGAGCCGGGGACGGATGGATTACAGGACCACGAGCGCATCCGGGCTTGCTTCGAGCCGCGGTTTTCCATGGGTCGGCAAGGCCGCCTTCGCCGTTGCCATGCTCGTCGTGTCGTGCGCACTGGCCGCTTGGGTTGTGGATTTTGACGTCGTTGCCTGGCTGCGAAATCCGCAAGCCACGAAGAGCGCCGGCGCATTCTCGTTCGACGACAGGTTCGGATCGGGTTCAGTGCGCAACGCGCCCTCGATCAAATATCCCTCGCGTCCCGCCAGCCGTTCGGCGCGAATGGATTTCGACACTGAATTTGGTCTCATCGAAAGCCGGTTGGCCGAACTAACTCCGGACGTGCAGGCCGACCAGCCCCGGCCGACGACCGAAGCCGCCATTCCGCTGCCGCGGTCGCGCCCGCCCGAGGCTAGTCTGGCGCTGAGGGTTGATCCGTCGCCATCGCCGCCGCCGGCCCGGTCGGATGACCGCACCATGTTCCAGAAGCTGGCCGATCTGGTGCCGATGCGCTTTACGCTGGCGTCGCTGACGCCGGGCGACGGCTTGTTCAACAACAAGCCCGATCTCGGCGCGCTCGGCTATGACAATGTCACCGCCGTCTACGACATCTCGGCGCGGACGGTTTACATGCCGAATGGCGTCAAGCTCGAAGCGCATTCCGGCCTCGGCGGCCTGATGGATAATCCCGCGCATGTTCACCAGCGCATGGTCGGGGCGACGCCGCCGAACGTCTATGATCTGAAGCCGCGCGAAAAACTGTTTCACGGCGTCGCCGCGCTTCG
The DNA here is from genome assembly GCA_050726155.1 of Bradyrhizobium sp. Taxonomy (GTDB): domain Bacteria; phylum Pseudomonadota; class Alphaproteobacteria; order Rhizobiales; family Xanthobacteraceae; genus Bradyrhizobium. The sequence continues at coordinate 13,161 of JBOHIT010000611.1, read as the reverse complement.
GATGACGCCGATAGGTGAAGCCGACATGATGGGACGAGACGGATTGCTGGTGCACTCCTACATGCTCGGTCCCAACGGCGATTCCAATGGCTGCGTTTCGATCAAGGAGTACGACAAGTTCCTGCAGGCTTACCGGTACGGCCAGGTCAAGCGCCTCGTCGTGGTGCCGAGCCTGAGCGAGGGACTGACTGCGTCGCGGCGTTCGACGTCGCCATCATGATGCCTGATACTAACGACGTCTCCAATTCCGACACGCCGCTGCGGGCCACTTTCAAGATCAGTCTGAACGGTAAGACCGTATCGATCGGCACCGTCGGCCAAGCCTACCAGTTTATCACCAATCTCAGTTCGGTGGAATGGATCGAGTTCAAGTCGTTGCACGCCGATGCGGTCCGTACGCTGCGGGGTGCGGCCGACAATGCCATGCTGACGGTGCAGGCGACCACCGCCTTGCGCGCGCTGTTCGTGCGCGCCAAGCTGCTTTGACGCTATAGCCCGACAGCCGCTATTATTTGCATTGGCCGTCACTTGCGGCATGGGCGGTAATTTCAAATCGATAATCCTGAGAACGGAATTCCATGAGCCTCGGTGATATTCGCAATCTCGATTACACGGTGCTGTTGTGTACAAAAATGCAGGAGACCAAGGCATTCTATCTCGATGTCATGGGTTTTCCGCTCGCTCATGACAGTGACAACTGGGTGAGCTTTCAGATCGGCTCCGCGCTGCTTACCTTGCGGCCGCGCGGCCCTTGGGCGGCATGGCACGATGGTCCGATTCCGCCCGGCTCGGCCTCGGTGCAGCTCGCCTTCCGGGTCGCGCCGCATCTGATCGATTCCTGCCATGCGACGTTGCAATCGAAGGGGGTGACGATCCTGAGCCCGCCGCGGGATATTCCGAGCTGGCACCATCGCGCGCTGTTCTTCCGCGACCCCGAGGATAACGTCATCGAGATCTATGCGGAAGTGTAGGGCCTCGTACGGTCTCTCGTCATCCTGAGGTGCGCGCTCTTGCGCGCCTCGAAGGATGAATATCGCCCGTGGTCCATCCTTCGAGGCTCGCTGCGCTCGCAGCTCAGGATGACGAGCGCGTCGAATCAACCCACACGGATGACGGCTAACTGATCTCCTTGCGCACGGCGGCTGCCGCGTCGCACATCGCCTTCAGCTTTCCAAAGGCAACATGGCGCGGCATGTATTTCATGCCGCAGTCGGGCGCCACCACGAGGCGGTCGGCTGCGACATGCTTGAGGCCGTTGCGGATGCGATCGGCGACGACTTCAGCCGTCTCGATCTGGGGATTACCGAGGTCGAGCACCCCCAGCATGATTTTCTTCGACGACAAATCCTTCAGTACGCCGAGATCGAGTTTCGGTTGCGCGGCCTCGATCGAAATCTGCTCGGCGCTGGTGTCGGCGAGTTCGGCGAGGAAGGAATAACCCGCCGGCTTGGTCGAGCCCGGCACGACCGCGGCATAGCCGAAGCACAGATGTACGACCGTCGGCACGGTGATTCCCTGTAGCGCGCGGTTGATCGCCTTGACGGCATAGCGCCGGGCGAGATCGGGGTTGTTGCGCACCCAGGGCTCGTCAAGCTGGATCACGTCGGCGCCGGCCTTCTGCAGGTCGAGCGCTTCGGCGTTGACGGCCTCCGCGAACGCCATCGCGAGCTCTTCGTCATCCCTGTAGAATTCGTTCTTGGCCTGCTGGCTCATGGTGAACGGGCCGGGCAGGGTGATCTTGGCCGCGCGGTCGGTATTCTTGCGCAGGAATTCCATATCGGGCCGTTCGACCGGGCCGCGACGCTTCACCGGCCCCACGACGCGCGGCACCGGCGTCGCATGCCCGCTGCGCGAGGTGATCATCGCCGGCTTTTCGTCGTCGATCCCTTCAAGGGCGGTCGCAAAGCGATTGGAGTAGCTTTCGCGGCGGATTTCGCCGTCGGTGACGATGTCGATACCGGCGCGCTCCATGTCGCGGATCGCGACGATGGTGGCATCATCCTGCGCTTCCTGCAGATGTTCCTGCGGCAGCCGCCACATCGCATGCAGGCGCGTGCGCGGCACCACCTTCGACAGCATCGCGCGGTCGACCAGCCATTCCGGCTGCGGATAACTTCCGACCACGGTGGTCGGCAGCAAATGCTTTGGCAGGTTCATGACGGTCTCCTTGTTCTTGTTATTATTGTTGCCAGCTCAGGCTGCACGGGTCACGGCCGCCACAGCCTCGTCCTTGACCGGATTGCGCAGGATGCCGATGCCGGACACTTCGACTTCCACCACGTCGCCATCCTTCATCCACAGCGGCGGGGTGCGATAGGCGCCGACGCCACCGGTGGTGCCGGTGACGATGACGTCGCCCGGCGCGAGTTCGGTAAACGTCGAGCAATAGGCGATCAGCGCCGGGACGTCGAACACCAGGTCGGAAATCGGGGCCGCCTGCACCTCGACGCCGTTGAGACGCGTCGCGATGGTCTGCTTGCTGACATCGGGGATTTCGTCGGTCGTGACCATCCACGGTCCGAAGCCGCCGGTGCCGACGAAATTCTTGCCAGGGGCGAATTGCGAGGTGTGGCGCTGCCAGTCGCGTATGCTGCCGTCATTGTAGCAGGCGTACCCCGCGACATGGCTCTGCGCCGCTTCGCGCGAAATACGACGTCCGGCCTTGCCGATGATGACGGCCATCTCGCCCTCGTAATCGAAGCGCTCGGATTCGCTGGGCCGGATCATCGGCTGGCCGCCGCCGACCTGGCTGTTGGCAAAGCGGGTGAAGATCATCGGGTGCGGCGGTGTCGGATGTCCGCTCTCGGCCAGATGCGTGGCGTAGTTGACGCCGATGCAGAAGATCTTGTCCGGGTCGGGCACGGTCGGCAGCAGTTCGATATCCTTCAACACATAGTCGGCGCGCTCGCCCTGCAGGGCTTTCAGCGCCTCAAGCGATCCCGTGGTGAGCAGCGCCTTCAGCGTCGGATAGGCTTTCAGCCGCTTGCCGGCGTCGATGACGCCGGCATCGGTCACGATGCCGTAGCTTGCCGCGCCGCCCGCCTTGAAACTTGCGATCTTCATGGTCTCTCGCCTTCTTCGATGGAGGAAACATAAGGTTCGATGGGTCGTACGATCTCGCCCGCGCGGATCGGCACGCAGTCGGGCGGGAAATCCTGGTGAAAGCGGCCGCCTTCGTCGCTGATACGGTCGATGAACGCTTCGAGATGATCCATGGCTCCGCTCGGCAGATCGTGCAGCACCACAAGGCTCCACGGCTGCGACCGGCATTGCGCCAACGCCCGGTCGACCCAACCGTCCGGATCGGCCCAGTCGCGCGGGATCGCGTTCCACAGCACGCAGCTATGCTTGTTGCGGGTGAGATAATCGACCACCGAAGGCTTCAGCAGCCGGTCATCGAGATTGCCGCCGCCGCCGAACGGCCGGAACCAGCGCTTCGTGTGCGCGAGATCGCCGATGGCGGCCTGGGTGCGGCCGATCTCGATCTCGGCGGTGTTCGTATCGCGCTGCTGCCCGAGCGGAACCGAATGCGTAAAGGTGTGATTGCCGATCCAGTGGCCTTCGTGATGCGCGCGCGCCGCCAGCCGCCGTCGCTCGGGATCGCCAAGCTTTTCGCCGATGACGAAGAAGGTGGTCTTGATGCCGCGTTCACCGAGAATGTCGAGCACCCGCGGCGTCACGCCGGGTTCCGGTCCATTGTCGAACGTCAGCGTCAGATCGAACATCATTATTCCCGTCAGGTCGCGGGCCGCAATGCGCCGGCCGCGATATCGTCAGCCGCGCTCTGGCCGGCGCGGGTGCCGGTCTGCCAGATCGCGGCCTTGCGCTCGATCCATTTGATCCCGGCGTTGAACGTGATCGCCATCGCCAGCACCAGCAGCACGCCGGCGAACACATGCGGGCTGTCGAGAATGGTGCGGTAGCGCGAGATCAGATAGCCGATGCCGGCCGACGAAATCAGCATCTCCGATACCACCACGCCGACGATCACGAGCGCGCCGCCGACCCTTAAGCCCGATAGTACGGTCGGGATCGCGGCTGGAATGATGACGCGAACCAGCCGCTGGCTCAGCGTCGCGCCCATGCTGCGGGCGGCGAGCAGCAGTTGCGGATCGATGGTCTGAATCCCGGCCGCGGTCGCCAGCATCGTCGGCAGGAAGCCATAGATCGACGCGAACGCGATCTTGGATTCCGAGCCAATGCCGAGCCAGACCGTGAAGACGGGATACAGGATGACCAGCGGCACCGCATAGAGGCTCGACACCATCGGCATGATCAGGATGCGCGGGCGCGGCAGGCTGCCGACGATGGCACCGAGCAGGATGCCACCGCCGCAGGCGAACGCCATCGAGACCGCGACCTCATACAGTGTCACGGCCAGCGCGTGGCCATATTCGCCGGCCTCGTTCCAGCCCGCGGATAGCGTCGACGACAGCGCCGGCAGGAACAGTTCGGGAATGAAGCCCGCGCGCGGCAGGAACTCCCACAGCACGATGAGCGCGATCACGATCAGCCGGCGAAGCGTTGCTGCCTTCATGGTTGCCTCACGCCGATTTCCGGATATGGCGCCAGATGCGGTCGCGCAGGCTGCCGAACGCGTCGCCGCTCAGCATCTCATAGGTGCGCGGGCGCGGCAGCGAGACCTGCAGATGGTCGACGATGCGCCCGGGCCGCGGCGACATCACGATCACCTCGTCGGCGAGATAGACCGCTTCGGTCAGGCTGTGGGTGACGAACACCACGGTCTTGCCGGTGGCGGCCCAGATCCGCAGCAGCTCGTCGCCCATGGTCATGCGGGTCTGTTCGTCGAGGGCGGCGAACGGCTCGTCCATCAGCAGTACCGGCGGGTCCTGCACCAGGCCGCGTGCGATCGAGACGCGCTGCTTCATGCCGCCGGAGAGTTCGTGCGGATGCCGCTTGCCGAAACCGTCGAGGCCGACCAGTTGCAAGGCGTCTTGCGCCTTGGCGCGGCGGTCTTTCTTGCTGACGCCGCGCAGCGCCAGCGGAAACTCGACATTCTCTTCGGCCGTCAGCCATGGAAACAGGCTGGCTTCCTGAAACACCACGCCGACCCGGTTCGGATCTGGCTGCGGGATCGGCGCGCCGCTGATGGTGATGGTGCCGGAAGTTTGCTGGCGCAGACCCGCCATCATCATCAGAAGCGTCGACTTGCCGCAGCCGCTCGGGCCGACCAGCACCACGAACCGCCCGGGCTTGACCTCGAGCGAGACGTCTTCCAGCGCGACCACGTCCTGCGACGTCGTCTTGAAGATCTGCCCGACATTGCGGACCTCGACCGCGCCGGCGGGCTTGATCGGCGTTATGTTCGCCAATGGCTGCATCGTGTTTCCACCCATCTGACCAGTTCATTGAACGTCATTGCGATCGCGGCGACCATCACCACGCCGGCCAGCAATTGCTTCATCTGGAAGTTCTCGCCCCAGCTAGCGATCTGGTGACCGATGCCGTCGCGTGAGGCATACATTTCCGCGAGGATGCCCCCCGTCAAATTGAAGATCATCGAAATCCGCAGCGCTTCCAAGAGCACCGGAAGCATACTTGGCAGATAGACGCGAAACGCGGTCTGCGCCGGCGTCGCCCCATAGGAGCGGGCGACCGTCAAATGCTCGACCTTGACCGACTCGACTGCCGTCGTCGTCGACATGATGACGATGAAGATCGTGGAGAAGAACCCGAAGCCGACCTTTTGCGAGAAGCCGACCCCGAACACCAGGATGAACATCGGCAGGAAGATCGATTTGGGAATGCTGAACGCGAAGAACAGCAGCGGTTTTGCAACCTCGGCAAAGTAACGGTTCTCCGCGATCAGATAACCGATCAGCGCGCCAAACGGCACCGCGAGCGCGAACGCGGTCAGGACCTCCGTCGCGGTCACCACCAGGTCCTTGCGCACGGCGGCCCGCTGCAGAAGGTCGCCAAGCGTCACCAGCGTGTCGGAAGCGGAGGGCAACAACCGCGGATTGACGATGCCGGTCCGCGATAGCAATTCCCACAACGCGAAGATCGCTACGACGATGGCGAGGCGCGCCAGCTTGATTCCGAGCCCGGCTTGCATGGCGTCGCTCTCAGGGTTTGGTCGGAACCGGCTTGAACTTGGTGGAGATCACGTCCTCGGTCGGCACGATGTCCTTCAGCCCGCCGAGCTTGGCGAGATCGAGCGACAACTGCACGGCTGAAGGCACGTTGGCGGCCGCCATGTCGCCGTCGGTCTCCAGTTTCAGGATCGTGTTCTCGTATTCGAGGGCGGCGATTTCGGCCGGCATTTCATAGAGGTCGGCGATCAGCTTTACGGTGACGTCCTTGTTGGCGCGCATGAACTGCAGTGCGCCATAGAGCGCATTGAGCGCCTTCTGCACGGTTTGCGGTTTTTCCTGCGCGTATTTGTCGAGTACGATCCAGCCTGCGCTCAGGTTCGGTGGTACTTCCTTGGAGTAGTCGAGAATGGTCTTGGCGTCGCCGGCCTTGGAAATCTGGAAGCTGAGCGGCGAATAGACCACGGCGGCATCGACATTGCCGGCGAGAAGATTCGGCACCAGCCCGCCGCCACCGACCGGCACGCGGGTGAATTCGATCTTCCTGTCCTGAACCGTCCACAGCGCGAGCAGATCGGAGCCCGATCCAGCCGCCGTGATCGCGACCTTCTTGCCGTTGAGATCCTTGACCGTGAGGGTCGACTTCACCGGCACCATCAATTGCCAGCCGAAACTGCCCATCGCCGCGTTGGCGACGATCTTCGACATCACGCCTTTCTTGCGGCCGGCCGAGACCAGCGACGGCGGATCGAGGATGATGTCGGCAGCACCTGCCGCAAGGCCTTCGAAGGCCTCGGCGCCGCTGCGATAAATCGTGAGTTCGGCGGTGATGCCTTCCTTCTCGAACAGTTTTTGCCGCACGGCGGTCTCGGCGATGCTCGTCGGCCAATAGGTCTTGGTCGGTAATCCGACGCGGATGGTTTCCGAATAGCCCGCGGCCGGTGCGGCCATCACCGTGATGGCGACGAGGGACGCCAAAGCGTGGCGGCGAGAGATGTTCATGGTCTGAGTCCTCCGGATGTTTTGTTTGTTGTTGTGCCGGGCGTTTGGCCCCGGATGGTCAGGTGGTGCCGCTGACCTCCGAAATCCGGGGCGCGGCAAGTTCGACGAATTCCATCGTGATCGAGAAGTGATGCGACAAGGCGGCGACGGCGGCATCCGCATCGCGCTTGAGTGTCGCCTCGACAATGGCGGCGTGCTCGGCCTCGACGTCACGCGGCCGGCCGACCTCGCGGCGGATCGAAAGCCGGCGGTAGCGCTCGCTCTGCTCGTGCAGCACGTCGCGGAAGCCGAGCATCCAGGGCGAGCCGCAGGCGTTGACCAGCGCGCGATGAAAGATCCGGTGGCGCACCACCCATTCCTCATAATGCACGGTGGGATCGTCGGGATAACGGTGGGGTACTGCCTTCAGCGAATCCCAGGCAGCCTCCACCGACGTGAGCCAGTCCCGATCGCCACGCTCGATCGAGCGCCGCAGCGCGAGGCCCTCGATATCGATCCGGGTCTGGGTGACGTCCTTGAGATCGGCGAGCGACACCGGGCTGACCCGAAAGCCGCGCTGGTCGGAAGCCTGCACCAGCCCGTCGGCAACCAGCCGCGACAACGCTTCACGGACCGCGGCGAGGCTGACCGAAAATTGCTTTGCGAGGCCGGCGATGTGGAGTTTCTGGCCCGGCAGTAGCCGGGTCGACAGGATATCGGCCCGGAGCCGTTCCTGGACGGCCGACGTCAGGCTTCGCGGCCGATCCTCGGCCGCGCTGTCACCAAAACTCAACCCGATACTGCTCATCGCGGGGCAGATTGGCGGGCGGATCTCGTGTCGTCAATCGAAAATCGATTTTTTATCCGTAAGGGTTTTAAGCGACCCATCCATGGTCGAGGTCCGGGGTGGGCCAGATTCGATAGTGACAAGGGATCGGCCTTCGCGTAGATATTTCGCATGCGAACTAAATTTTCAAACCGCGCTCGTCGGTGAATACACGTCTCGACCGCCGGCTGGTCTTCCTGCTCAACGTCGCGCAGCGCCGGTTGCAGCGATGGGTTGCGACGAAGACGGAGAAGAACGGGGTGACGGCCGCGCAGTCCGGGCTGCTCTTTATTCTAGGCCAGCGCGACGGGGTGCTGATGGGCGAGGCGGGCGCGGCGCTGGACCTCGGTCCGCCCGGCATCAGCGGCCTGGTGGACCGGATGACTGCGGCGGGCCTGATCAAGCGGCGTGCCGATCCGGATGACGGGCGCGCGTGGCGGCTGTGGCTGACGCCGGCCGGCCGCGCGGCGCTGGCGCAGTCGAAGGCCGGGCTTGCCGAGGTCAACGCGCGCCTCGCCGAGGGATTCACCGACGCCGAAATCGAAATCGTCGCGCGCTGGCTCACGAGTTTTCAAACCAGGTTTCCAAGAGGAGAAGAGCAATGACCGAACATGTCAAAATCGAAAACGAAGGTGGTGTCCTGATTCTAACGATGGCGCGGCCCGACAAGAAGAACGCGCTGACCAACGCGATGTACGGCGCGCTGGCGGACGCGATCCAGGGTGCGGAGACCGATCCCGCGGTCCGCGTGGTGCTGATCCGCGGCGAGGGCGACATGTTTACCGCCGGCAACGACGTCGGCGAGTTTGCGGCGATTGCCACCGGCCAGATGCCGGGCGAGCGGCACGTCAGCCGCTTCCTCAAATCGCTCGCGCAGTCGAGCCGCCCGCTGGTCGCGGCGGTCCAGGGCCGCGCCGTCGGCGTCGGCACCACGATGCTGCTGCATTGCGACTTGGTGGTGCTGGCAGATAATGCGTTGCTTACAACGCCGTTCGTCAATCTGGCATTGGTGCCGGAAGCCGCCTCCAGTCTCCTGATGCCGCTTCGCATCGGTTACGCGCGCGCCTTCGAGATGTTTGCGCTCGGCGAAGCCGTTGATGCCGCCTCCGCACTGGCGTGGGGCATCGCCAATCGCGTGGTGCCGCTCGACCGGCTCGATGCCGAGGCGAAGGCGCTTGCGGTGCGTTTGGCCCGGCAACCGGCCGGCGCGGTCAGCACGACCAAGCGGCTGATGCGCAATCCCGAGGTGCTGATGGCGCAGATACTGGCGGAGAGCGAAAAATTCGCGGAGCGGTTGAAGACGATGGAAGCGCGCGAAGCCTTCACGGCATTTGCCGAGCGCCGGCCGCCGGATTTCTCGAAACTCGCCGCAACTTGACCGTATCAGACGCCCCCGCTACCTCTTTCCTCGAAGAGCGTGCGGGGGAAACCAATGAACAATAATAACAACAATGACGACGCTTCCGAATTCGATTACGTCATCGTCGGCGCCGGCTCGGCGGGTTGCGTGCTCGCCAACCGGCTGAGCGCGGACGGCAAGCATTCGGTGCTGCTGCTGGAGGCAGGACCCAAGGACAGCAATCTCTGGATCCATGTGCCGCTCGGCTACGGCAAGCTGTTCAAGGAAAAATCCGTCAACTGGATGTACCAGACCGAGCCCGAGCCCGGCTTGAACGGCCGGCAGGTGTTCCAGCCGCGCGGAAAAGTGCTTGGCGGTTCGAGTTCGATCAACGGCCTGCTCTATGTGCGCGGCCAGCACGAGGATTACGATCGCTGGCGCCAGCGCGGCAACGCCGGCTGGGGCTATGACGACGTATTGCCCTATTTCAAGAAGGCCGAAAATCAACAACGCGGTGGCGACAAATATCACGGTACGGGCGGCCCGCTGCCGGTGTCCGACTGGCGCCACGCCGATCCGCTATCGGAAGCCTTTGTGGTTGCGGCGGCCGAGACCGGCATTCCGACCAATCCGGATTTCAACGGCGCCACCCAGGAAGGCGCCGGATTTTTCCAGACCACGACGACACGCGGACGGCGCGCCAGTTCGGCGTTCTCCTATCTTCGCCCGGCCAGGAACCGCCGCAATCTGCACATCGAAACCTCGGCGCTGGCGCAGCGCATTGTGTTCGAAGGCCGTCGCGCCAGGGCGGTCGAATACAGCCAGGAAGGCCGCGTGCGCATTGCAAGGGCGCGCAAGGAGGTCCTGGTCTCCAGCGGCGCATATAATTCGCCGCAATTGCTGCAGCTCTCCGGCGTCGGACCTGCGGATCTCCTGAAGAGTCACGGCATCGAAATCGTTCTCGACGCGCAAGGCGTCGGCAACGATTTGCAGGATCACATGCAGGTGCGGCTGGTGACGCGCTGCGCGCAATCGGTCACGCTCAACGACATCGTCAACAACCCGGTTCGACGCGTGATGGCGGGTCTGGAGTATGCCGCGTTCCGCAGGGGCGCGCTGACGATTGCGGCCGGCACATCAGGCGCGTTCTTCAAGACCAGCCCCCGGTTGGCTTCTCCAGACATCCAGATTCACTTCCTGCCGTTCTCGACCGACAAGATGGGCGAGAAGCTGCATGCGCAGTCCGGCTTTACCGCGTCGGTCTGCCAGCTGCGGCCGGAGAGTCGCGGTTCGCTGCGCATCAAGAGCGCGGACCCCGGCGTGCCGCCGGAAATCCGCATCAACTATCTCGCGACCGAAACCGATCGCCGCGCCTTCATCGATGGCATAAGGATCCTGCGCAAGATTTTGGCCGCGCCCGCGCTGAAGCCATTCGCGATCGGCGAAGTGGATCCCGGACCCAAAGTGGCGAACGACGACGAGCTGCTGGATTTCTGCCGCCGCACCGGCAGCACGGTCTATCACCCGACCTCGACCTGCCGGATGGGCAACGATCCCCTGGCCGTGGTCGATCAACGTCTCAAGGTGCGCGGCATCGAGGGGCTGCGCGTGGTCGATGCCTCGATCATGCCGGATCTGATGTCGGGCAATACCAACGCGCCCACTATCATGATCGCCGAAAAAGCCTCCGATATGATCCTTGAGGACGCGCGCTAGCCGTTATAGGCCCGGACCCGCTTCAGCATCTGCTCGACATGGGCGATCGGCGTCTCCGGCTGGATGCCGTGGCCGAGATTGAAGATCAGCCGGCCGCCGGCGTAATTCGCCAGCACGTCATCGACCGCGCGGTCGAGTGCCGCACCGCCGGCGATCAGCGCCAGCGGATCGAGATTGCCCTGCACCGCGACGCGGGTCTGCACGCGTTCGCGAATGAACGACGGCTCGGCGGCCCAGTCGATGCTGACGGCATTGACGCCTGACGCCTCGACGTAAGCAGGCAACAGGGCGCCGGCGCCGCGGGGAAAGCCAATGATCCTGGCGTCCGGCACCTGCGCGCGCACGCCCGCGACGATGCGTTTTGCCGGCTCGATCGACCAGCGCTGGAATTCGCGCGGCGGCAGCACGCCGGCCCAGGTGTCGAAGATTTGCAGCACGTCGGCGCCGGCCTTGAGCTGGCCGAGCAGATACTGGATCGAATTCTCCACCAGTACGTCGATGATCTTCGAAAACGCCTCGGGATGGCGATAGGCCATCATCCGCGCCGGCGCCTGGTCCGGCGTGCCCTGGCCTGCGACCATATAGGTCGCGACCGTCCACGGCGCGCCGCAGAAGCCGATCAGCGCGATGTTCGGATCGAGTTCGCGGCGGACACGGCGCAACGCTTCATAGACCGGTTCGAGCTTGCTGAAGTCGGCCTGCGTGGCCATCTGAGCTGCCTGCTCCGGCGTATTCATGGGATCGAGCCGCGGCCCTTCGCCGGCCTCGAAGCGCACGGAACGGCCGAGCGCATAGGGGATCACGAGAATGTCGGAGAAGATGATCGCGGCATCGAAGTTGAAGCGGCGGATCGGCTGCAGCGTCACCTCGGCGGCGTATTCCGGCGTGAAGCAGAGATCGAGAAAGCCGCCGGCCTTGGCGCGCAGCTCGCGATACTCGGGCAGATAACGGCCGGCCTGCCGCATCATCCAGATCGGCGGCACCTTCTGCCGCTGGCCGGACAACACTTCGAGAAACGGCTTGTTCGTTGGGGAATAGGTCAAACGCAGGTTCCAGCCCAGGATCAGGAGAGAGATTGCCGCTCCTGATACACGCCGGTCGAGGCTTGGCCAAGCGTTTGGTCGCTAACGGGGGCTATTCAATCGATCCATATTCATTTCGAAAGTGACCCCGATACGGCATTTTCCGGCGGCCACAGAGCGAGGCGCGGTCTCCTGATCGGGCGCCCTGCTTCAATGTTCAGCTTCTTCCAATATTCGTGCCGCATGCTCCCGGTCGAAATTAAAGGAAACGCCGATGCGCCGTTCGATCCGCCAAACGGTGAGGCAGCGCCGCCGGCCCGGAATGCCGTCGATCGCAAGATCGAACACGAACGGCAGCGGCACGTTGCCTTCGATGACCAGACCAGCACCACAGCTTGATATATTCAGGACCAGACATCCGATGTGGGTATCCCGAAATGAAACCGTTCCCGCTTTCATCAGGATCGTCCGGCGGCTCTCCTTTTTGAATCGCTTTAATGCATGGTCCATATAACCTTGGTCCCGTCCTGATCGTTACGCGGCGGATTCCCCAATCCGGTGCAACCCTCAGCGAGAGTTGCTAGTTTACGAGCACCGCTCCGTCGCAGCGGATACCAAGTACCCACACGTCGGCCTGTCCGATTCCGACCCCGAGCGTCGCAAGCACGGAGGCCAGCAATTGATCGATCGAACTGGTGGCCCCGCTCAGGATGCCGGTGACAGTTGGCCCGAGCCCTGGAACGGGAAGGCCAAGTCCGGCAACGTTCACTGACAGCGACAGGTCCCCCAGCAAGCTCGACGTGAGAGACGAGGTGAAGTTGGTGGTCGTCACCGTATGTTTGACCTGCGATTGGATATCCGCGTAGCTGAAGTCGACGCTCTTGGGGGTCGTGTTGCCCATGCCGGCGTGGGCGCGACCGGTGACTGTCACGAGACCGAGATTGACCAGGGTAGCTGCGGGCGGGTTTGGCTTGCTCGTGAAGTTTTTCAGCTCGGCCGTCGTCACATTGCCGATCCACGCATCGACGATTCCGGGCGTTACTCCGAGCTTGACGGTCGATGTCGTGATATTCGGGCGTCCGCAGGTCAGCGCGTCGAGTGTGGCCGTGCCGGAGGCGATTTCGACGTAGAGCGGCAAATTGACTCCCGGAACGCTGCCAGCGCCGAGCAACTGAACCGACAGCAGGATACGTGTCTGCGCGGTATGCACGCTGGCGCCTTTCG
>JBOHIT010000610.1:0-5530 GCA_050726155.1 Bradyrhizobium sp. | reverse complement strand
GTGTGACTCCTGCCCTCTCCCACAAGGGGAGAAGGGAAGAAAGCGGCGTCGCTTCGCCTCACCCCCGATACGCCCGCACCCGCTGCACCATTCGCTCGACATGCGCGATCGGGGTTTCCGGCTGGATGCCGTGGCCGAGGTTGAAGATCAGTCGGCCGGCGGCGTAGTTCGCCAGCACGTCGTCGATCGCGAGATCCAGAGCCGCGCCACCAGCGATCAGCACCAGCGGGTCGAGATTTCCCTGAACCGCGACGCGGCTTTGAACCTTGTTGCGGATCAGCGACGGTTCGGCGGCCCAATCGATGCTGACGGCATTGACGCCGGTGGCTTCGACATACGAAGGCAGCAATGCGCCGGCTCCACGCGGGAATCCGATGATCTTCGCATCGGGCACCTGCTTGCGCACGCCCTCGACGATCCGCTTCGTCGGTTCAACCGACCAGCGCTGGAATTCGCGCGGCGGCAGCACCCCGGCCCAAGTATCGAAGATCTGCAAAACGTCGGCGCCGGCCTTGAGTTGTCCCAGCAGATATTGGATTGAGTTCTCGACGATGGTGTCGATGATCTTCGCAAATGCTTCCGGATGGCGATAGGCCATCATCCGCGCCGGTCCCTGATCGGGGGTACCTTGGCCCGCCACCATATAAGTCGCGACTGTCCACGGCGCGCCGCAGAATCCAATTAGCGCGATCTTTGGATCGAGCTCTCGCCGCACTCGGCGCAGGGCTTCGAATACCGGTTCCAGTTTGCTCAAGTCGCTTGTCGAGGCGAGCGTGCCGATCTTGTCCGGTGTATCGAGCGGATCAAGCCGCGGGCCCTCGCCGACTTCAAAACGGACATCGCGACCAAGTGCGTAGGGGATGACCAGAATATCGGAGAAGATGATTGCGGCGTCGAAGTTGAAGCGACGGATCGGTTGCAGTGTCACTTCGACGGCGAAGTCGGGCGTGAAGCACAGATCGAGAAAGCCGCCGGCCTTGGCGCGGACTTCGCGGTATTCCGGTAGATAGCGGCCTGCCTGCCGCATCATCCAGATCGGCGGGACAGCCTGGCGTCGGCCGGACAGGACCTCAAGGAAGGGTTTGACGGCGTGGGATTGTGTCAACTGATGTTTCCGTTCCTAGACGACAAGTATGGTTGTCAGTCGTGATACACTGCTGATACGATCTTGACCACGGCGAGATGCGGTCTGGTTCGAAAAAGGAGACCTTCGATGAGCGCAGCCGCCCCGGCGATTAGTCCCGTCGCGCTCCGCGGCGCGGATCAATTGCCCGCGCCAGTATCAGGCCAGCGCCACGAGATCGGCAGCGCTGTCGGTCGGCTGACCTATTATTCGGCTGGGCCGGAAATCCCTGGGATGTTTCCGCCGCTGTTGCTGGTTCACAGCATCAACGCCGCCGGTTCCGCCTACGAAATCAAACCGCTCTACGAACATTATCGCCGCAGCCGCACGGTCTACGCGCTAGAACTTCCCGGCTTCGGACACTCGCAGCGGGGCGCGCGCAAATACACCGTGCGAATGATGACTGATGCGATCTTGATTGTGCTGGACGAAATTCAGAAGGACCATGGCCGCGGTCCGATCGACGCGTTGGCTGTATCGCTGTCGTCGGAGTTTCTCGCACGAGCGGTTACCGAGGCGCCGCTGGCGTTTCGCAGCGCAGCGCTGGTCAGTCCGACAGGCTTCAGAAGCCGGGACAAGAATACCAAGTGGCGAAACGGTACCAGGGAGATGCCTTGGCTGCATGGGTTCTTCGAGTTCTCGCTGTGGAGCGAAGGCTTTTTCCGGCTCCTCACCAGCCGCGCTGGAATTCGTTACTTTCTCAACAAGACCTGGGGTTCGCGCGATATCGACGAGGGCCTGCTGGAATACGACTATTTGACCACGCACCAGCCCAGCGCCCAGCACGCGCCATATTACTTTGTGTCTGGGTACCTGTTCAGCGAGGACATTACCCGCATCTATCACTCGCTGACATTGCCGGTGTGGATGAGCCACGGCGTGCGTGGCGATTTTGTCGACTACACCAACAAGACGCAGGTCGAAGGCCGTGCCAATTGGACGATCCAGGTGTTTCAGACCGGTGCGATGCCGCACTTCGAGGCCGGCGCCGCGTTCATTGCGGCCTATGATGCCTTCCTCGCCGGCGTGCCGTCGGCGTCGCCGGCATAATGCACCGCCGTGTCCGGTCTCGTCTGGAGAAAGGATGGCGAGGACTGGCCCCACCGGGATTCCAGCAGCTTCGTCGAGGCGGCTGGGATTCGCTGGCACGTGCAGCGACTGGGCGAAGGGCCGTCGCTGCTCCTGATTCACGGTACCGGCGCTGCAACCCATTCGTGGCGGGGGCTGCTTCCGCTGCTGGCGCAACATTTCTCGGTGATCGCTCCGGAGTTGCCAGGACACGGCTTTACGCAATCGCCGCCGTCGCATCGGTTGTCGCTACCTGGCATGGCGGCGGATCTTGGTGCGTTAGTTCGCCAGCTTGAAGTGAGGCCGGAGATTGCGGTCGGTCATTCCGCAGGTGCTGCGATCTTGGCGCGCATGTGCCTCGCCGACCGCATCACGCCAAGGCTGCTGGTCGCCTTGAATGGCGCCTTCATGCCGTTCGGCGGCGTCGCCAACCATTTGTTCTCGCCTCTGGCGAAACTAATGGTGCTAAATCCGTTAGTTCCGCGCGTGTTCTCTTGGCAGGCATCCCACGCCGGCGCGGTCGAGCGACTGATTGCCAATACCGGTTCGACGATCGATCAAGAGGGTGTCGCGCTCTATCGCAAGCTGGTTCGCAATCCCGCCCACGTTGCGGCCGCGTTGCGGATGATGGCGAACTGGAAACTCGAACCGTTGCTGCATGATTTGCCGCGGCTGACGACAACGCTGGTGTTGATAGCCGCCGCCAATGATCGATCGATATCACCTGAGGTCGCGCAGCAAGTTCGCAAGATCCTGCCTACCGCCGTGATAGAGCGATTGCCCGCACTCGGGCACCTCGCGCATGAGGAGCAGCCGCAACTCATTGCGGACCTCATCGCGAAGTACGCACGCGCAACTGCTGCCGAACAAGCGGCACCAAAAATGTAAATGGGAATGTACAACTCTAGACTAGGCAACTGTCAAGAAGTAATTACACTGGCCTAATGCTGGATTCAACGTCCGCCCGATCGACATCCGAATTCCCCTCGCATCGCCAGCCTCATGCGGTGGTGATCGGTAGTGGCTTTGGTGGGTTGGCCGCAGCCGTCCGGTTGGGTGCAAAAGGCTATCGCGTCACCGTTCTGGAAAAACTCGATGCACCCGGAGGCCGCGCCTATGTCTACCGTCAGGACGGCTTCACCTTCGATGCCGGGCCGACCATCGTCACCGCACCGTTTCTGTTCGAGGAATTGTGGAAGCTGTGCGGGCGAAGAATGTCCGACGATGTGACGCTGGTGCCGGTGTCGCCGTTTTATCGCATCCGATTTCAGGATGGCTCGCACTTCGATTATTCCGGCGATCCCGACGCGATGCGCCGCGAGATCGCGCGCTTCTCGCCCGGCGATGCCGAAGGCTACGACGCTTACATGAAGGTCAGCGAGGAAATCTTCAAGGTCGGCTTCGAGCGGCTCGGCGACGTGCCGTTCAGCCAATGGACCGACATGGCCAGAATCGCACCCGAGATGATTCGGCTGTCGAGCTATCGCAGCGTCTTCAGCCTGGTGTCGAAATTCTTTCGCGATCCGCGATTGCAGGTCGTGTTCAGCTTCCACCCGCTCCTGATCGGTGGCAATCCTTTCACAGCGAGTTCGATCTATTGCTTGATCGCGTTCCTCGAGCGGCGATGGGGCGTGCACTTCGCGCTTGGCGGCACGGGGCGGCTGGTGGACGGCCTGGTCAAGCTGATCGAGGGGCAGGGTGGCCGACTTCGCTGCAATCAGGAGGTTCGTGAGATCATCGTGCAGGACGGCGTCGCGTGCGGCGTGCATCTCGCCTCAGGCGAAATCATTAGCGCCGATGTCGTCGTCTCCAATGCCGATTCCGCATGGACCTATCGGCACTTGGTGCCTTCATCAGCCCGTTCGCGCTGGACTGACCGGCGTATCGAGCGCGCGCGTTATTCCATGAGCCTGTTCGTCTGGTACTTCGGCACACGTCGCAAATACAATGACGTGTCGCACCACACCATCCTGCTCGGCCCTCGCTACAAGCGATTGCTCGCCGATATTTTTGACCGCAAGGTTCTCGCCGATGATTTCAGCCTGTATCTGCATCGCCCGACGGCTACGGATACGTCGCTTGCGCCAGAGGGGTGCGATGCGTTCTACGTGCTCTCGCCGGTTCCGCATCTGCAGAGTGGCACCGACTGGAGCGTGGAGGCCGAAAGATATCGACAGGCTATCGCGCGTGAACTCCGCAACACCCTGCTGCCCGACCTGGAAAACCAGATCGTCAGTTCGCACATGCTGACACCGCAGGATTTCCAGGATCGTTTGTCGTCGTTCCGCGGTGCAGCCTTCGGGCTGGAGCCTATCCTGACGCAGAGCGCATGGTTTCGGCCGCACAACAAGAGCGAAGACATCGCAAATCTCTTTCTGGTCGGCGCCGGCACCCATCCCGGCGCAGGACTGCCGGGCGTGCTCTCTTCCGCACGTGTTCTCGATTCCGTCATTCCCGACGCGCACAGTATGACGCGTCTAGATCCGGTGACCGCATGACCAATTTGCTCGATCCCGCCGACATGGACGCCTGCCGCGCATTGCTGAAAGGCGGCTCCCGGACATTTCATGCAGCTTCGAAGGTGCTGCCCCGAAAGGTCGGCGATCCCGCTATTGCGCTCTATGCATTCTGTCGGTTGGCGGACGATGCGGTTGATTTCGGCGATAATCGCACGGTCGCCGTTGAGCGACTGAAAGATAGGCTTGATCGCGCCTATCGTGGCCAGCCGATGGACCAGGCCGCCGATCGCGCCTTCGCCGACGTCATCGCGCGATTTTCAATTCCGCGCGAAGTGCCCGAAGCGTTGCTGGAGGGACTGTCATGGGATGCTGAAGGCCGCCGCTACCACACATTGCCGGAGCTGTACGCCTATGCGGCGCGGGTAGCCGGCACGGTCGGCGCCATGATGAGCCTCGTGATGGGGCAGCGCACGCCCGAGATCGTCGCGCGGGCATGCGATCTTGGCGTCGCGATGCAACTGACCAATATCGCCCGGGATGTCGGCGAGGATGCGCGCGCCGGCCGCCTCTATCTACCGCAGTCGTGGCTGCGTGGGGCCGGTATCGATGCTGATGCCTGGCTGGCCAAACCAGTATTTACTCGCGAGATCGCGGTGATCGTGCAACGCCTGCTCGATGCCGCCGACGCATTGTACGGCCGCGCCACGCTGGGCATCAGGAACTTGCCGCGAGCCTGCCGGCCTGGCATCTATGCTGCGCGAGCGCTCTATGCCGAGATCGGCCGTGAGCTGGAGCGTGGGGGGCTCGATTCGATTTCCAGCCGGGCAGTGGTTTCGACCAATCGCAAGCTCAAGGTGCTCGCACGGACGCTGATCTCGCT